>NZ_JABXEM010000008.1:0-82556 GCF_013372595.1 Myxococcus sp. AM011 | reverse complement strand
CCCCACCCCCGCCCTCCTCCCCAGGAGCAATGACGGAGGAGGGCTACTCGGTGGCGTTACGCCTTGCTGGGCGTGGGAGTCGGTGTCGCGCTGGATTCCGACGCGGACGACTTCGCCGCGGCGGCTGCGGGTACAGGGGCCTGGACCGCGCCCATGTGCATGCGGTGCTTCACCTCCGCGAAGCGTTCGCTGGACTCGCGCTCCGGGAACAACAGCGACACGAGCACTCCCACGACGAAAGCCAACGGCATGGTGATGATGCCTGGATTCTTCAGCGGGAACATCGCGCTCGCGTTCTTCAGAAGGTCCACTTGTACGGTGGGCGACAGGAAGATGAGCAGCACCGCGCTGAACGAGCCCGTCAGCATGCTGGCCACCGCTCCATAGGTGGTGAACTTCTTCCATGCCATGGACAAGAGCAGCGCGGGGAAGTTGGCGCTCGCGGCGATGGCGAACGCCAGGCCCACCATGAAGGCCACGTTCTGTCCCTTGAAGGCCACGCCCAGCACCACGGCCAGCACGCCGAGGAAGAGGCTGGCGAGCCGCGCCACCTTGAGCTGCTCGTGCTCGGGCGCCTCGCCCTTGCGCACCACGCTGGACCACAAGTCGTGGGACAGCGCCGCCGCGCCGGACAGCGTCAGGCCGGCCACCACCGCGAGGATGGTGGCGAAGGCCACCGCGGAGATGAAGCCCAGGAAGCCCGTGCCGCCCACGACTTCCGCCAGCATGGGCGCCGCCATGTTGCCGCCCTTGTCCACACTCGTAATCGCCTGCCGGCCCACCAGCACCGACGCGCCGAAGCCGAGGATGAACGTCACCAGGTAGAAGTAGCCGATGAGGCCCGTGGCGTAGAACACGCTGCTGCGCGCGGCCTTCGCGTTGGGCACCGTGTAGAAGCGCATCAGGATGTGCGGCAGGCCCGCCGTGCCGAACATCAGCGCCAGCCCGAGCGAAATCGTCTCCACCGGGTTGCTCACCAGCGCGCCCGGCGCCAGCGTCTGCGCGCCATACTGCGTGGCCGCCTCGTTGAAGAGCGCCAGCGGGTTGAAGCCGAACTTGTACAGCACCGCCCCGGCCAGCGCGGACGCGCCCGCGAGCAGCAGCACGGCCTTCACGATTTGCACCCACGTGGTGGCAATCATCCCGCCGAACAGCACGTAGAGAATCATCACCGCGCCGACGATGACGACGGCGGCCTCATAGGACAGGCCGAAGAGCAGGTGGATGAGGTTGCCGGCGCCCACCATCTGCGCAATCAGGTAGAAGCTCACCACGGTGAGCGTGCCCAGCGCGGCGGCCAGTCGCACCGGCGTCTGCTTGAGGCGGTACGCCACCACGTCCGCGAAGGTGTACTTGCCCAGGTTGCGCAGCGGCTCGGCGATGAGGAACGTCACCACCGGCCAGCCCACCAGCCAGCCCACCGAGTAGATGAGCCCGTCGAAGCCGGACATGGCGACGAGGCCGGCGATGCCCAGGAAGCTGGCGGCGCTCATGTAGTCGCCCGCGAGGGCGAAGCCGTTCTGCAGGGCGCTCACCCCGCCGCCGGCCGCGAAGAACTCCGAGGTGGTCTTCGTCTTGCGCGCCGCCCAGTACGTGATTCCCAGGGTGACGCCGACGAAGAGGAGGAAGAAGAGGATGGCCGTGCTGTTGGGCTGGCCCAACTGCGTGCCCGTTCCAGGGGTTGTCGTGGGATTCATTCGAGGCTCGCTCTCAGCGACGCAGTTGGCTCAGGGCGCGGTCGTACTTGCCGTTCGCCCAGATCATGTAGATGCCCGTCAGCGCCCAGGCGGTGACGATGACGATGGCACCCAGGAGGATTCCCACCGACAGGCCGGGAGTGAGCTGCTTGCCCATCAGCGGCTTGTTGAAGGCCACCAGCAGGATGAAGCCGAAGTACGCCACCAGCGTGGCCCCCGTCAGGACTGCGGCCACCCTCCAGCGCGACGCGGCGAGTGCTTCCAGGGCGTCTTCTTGGGATTTCGTAGGCATCGCTTGTCTCCAGTGTGACGTCGGAAGGCCAGGGGGAATCAGGACTTGGCCCGCACGGGCGCGCCCTTGATGAGCAACTCGTCCAGCACGGCGGGGTCGGCGAGGGTGGTGGCGTCTCCCAGGTTCTCCATCTCGCCGGACGCAATCTTTCGCAACATGCGGCGCAGAATCTTGCCGGAGCGCGTCTTGGGCAGGCCGTTGACGACGACGACGCGGTCCGGCGTGGCGATGGGACCGATGACGTGGCGCACCTGCTCCTTGAGCGCGCCCACCATCTGCTCGGTGGACGTCTCCTGCCAGTCGGGTTTCACCGTGACGAAGGCGCACACGCCCGTGCCCTTGATGTCGTGAGGGAAGCCCACCACGGCGGCCTCGGCCACGGCCTCGTGCGCGACGAGCGCGCTCTCCACCTCCGCGGTGCCCAGGCGGTGACCGGAGACGTTGAGCACGTCATCCACGCGGCCGGTAATCCAGTAGTAGCCGTCCTCGTCGCGCCGGCAGCCGTCGCCGGTGAAGTACAGGTTGGGGAAGCGCGAGTAGTACGTCTCCACGAAGCGCTGGTGGTGGCCGTACAGCGTGCGCGCCTGTCCGGGCCAGGAGCGCGCCAGACACAGGTTGCCGCTGACGCCGTTGCCCTCGATGACGCGGCCCTCGTCGTCGAGCAGCACCGGCTCCACGCCGAAGAAGGGCAGGGTGGCGGAGCCCGGCTTGCACGGCGTCGCGCCCGGCAGCGGGGAGATGAGGATGCCGCCCGTCTCCGTCTGCCACCACGTGTCGATGATGGGGTTGCGGCCCTCGCCCACCACGTCGTGGTACCAGCGCCAGACCTCCGGGTTGATGGGCTCGCCCACGCTGCCCAAGAGGCGCAGCGACTTGCGCGAGGACTTCTTCACCCACGCGTCGCCCTCCTTGATGAGCGCGCGCAGCGCGGTGGGGGCCGTGTAGATGACGGTGGCCTTCACGTCGTCCACCACCTGCCAGAGCCGACCCGCGTCGGGGTACGACGGCGTGGACTCGAACAGCACGGTGGTGGTGCCGTTGAGGAGCGGGCCGTACAGCAGGTAGCTGTGGCCCGTCACCCAGCCCAGGTCCGCCGTACAGAAGTGCACGTCGTCGGGCCGCGCGTCGAAGACGTAGTGGTGCGTGGTCGCCGCGTAGACGAGGTATCCACCCGTGGTGTGCAGCACGCCCTTGGGCTTTCCGGTGGAGCCGGAGGTGTAGAGGATGAAGAGCGGGTCCTCCGCGTCCATCCACTCGGCGGGACACACGCCCCGGTGGCGCGCCATCTCCACGTCGAGCCACACGTCACGGCCCTCCGTCATGGGGACTTCGCGCGACGTGCGCCGCACCACCAGCACGGACGTCACCTGGGTGAGGCCCTCCACCGCCTCGTCGGCGATGGCCTTGGTGGGCACGCTCTTGGGGCCGCGCGGGCCCTCGTTCGCGGTGACGAGCACCTTGGCGCCGCAGTCGAGGATTCGCTCGCGCAGCGACTCCGAGGAGAAGCCCGCGAACACCACCGAGTGCACCGCGCCGAGCCGCGCGCACGCGAGCATGGTGTACGCCAGCTCCGGAATCATCGGCAGGTAGATGCAGACGCGGTCGCCCTTGCGGACGCCGTGGGCCTTGAGCACGTTGGCCACGCGGCCAACGTGGTGCCGCAGCTCCCGGAAGGTGATGGTCTGGTACTCGCCCGGCTCGTTCTTGGCCCAGATGATGGCGGCCTTGCCGGGGCGCTCGCGCGCGTGGCGGTCCACGCAGTTGTACGCGGCGTTGAGCTTGCCGCCGCTGAACCAGGAGAAGTCCACCTGCTCCGCGTCCACCTCGCGGATGGCCTCCGGCGGATGGAACCAGGTGAGCCGCTGGGCCTGCTCGCCCCAGAAGGCGTCGGGCTCTCGCAAACTCTTTTGATAGAGGTCGCGGTACTCCGCCAGATTCTTCACGTGGGAGTCCCTGGAGAAGTGCTCTTTCGGCGGGACGAACGAATCCTTCGCGGCAGTCATCGGGGGTGACCTCGGGGAGAGCAGGGATGTCAGTAGAAGAACTGGAGCTGCGCGGTGCCGGCGATGCCGGTGTCCGTCTCGGAGATGTCGCCCAGGCGGGAGATGGCGACCTCCGTCTTCAGGTTGAAGGTGTGCTTCTGGAACCAGAGGTTGAAGCCGGGCCTCACCACGAACGCGTCCTGCGCGACGACGCGCGAGTTGAAGTACTCCACGGACACGAGCGGCTCCAGGTGGCCGATGCGGTAGCCCAGCTCCGACAGGAAGCCCGTGCCGCTCTGTGGGCTGTCCATCCCCTGGCGGTAGGTGTACACGCCCGTCTGGAAGACGAGCTCCTGGTCATGGCCCATGGGCCAGTCCAGGAACACGTCCGTGGAGAATGCCACCGAGTCGTGCACACCGCTGGCCGTCGCGACGGCGGAGGGCTGATAGTCCGCGCCCGCGCCCACGGAGAGGTGGGGCTTCTCGGTGAAGTAGATGCCCTGGAAGAAGAGGTCCTCCTCGCGGGTGAGGAAGTTCCACCGCACCATCGCCACGCCTCGGGGGATGTCATCCGGGTTGATGGCGGGTGCATTCTCGCGGACGGTGCCCTCCGCGCCATTGAGGATGGCGGCGCGGAAGCCGAGCGGACCCACGAAGCCGCGAAGCTGCACGCCCATGTCGCGCCAGACTTTACCGACGCCCGGCGTGAAGCGGATGAGGTTGGAGTGGAAGTCGACGGTGTTGAGAGCGATTGCGCCCTGCAGGTTGTGGCGTGACAAGGGGGCGATGAGGAAGCCCGCGTCCACCCAGATTTTGTCGGCGAACTCGTAGGAGGCGAAGGCGTCCTGGACGAAGAAGTCGACGTTGTAGTTGCCGTCCTTGCCGAAGTTGGGCTGGTCCGTCTCCATGAAGAAGGACAGCCGCTTCGTCACGTTGCCGAAGACGAGCAGACGCACGCGCCGCAGGAAGAAGTCCGTGCCCACGTGCCCGACGGGAGCTCCGTCCTTGATGAACTGGGCCTGAGGCTGCAGCAACAGATTGACGTTGAGGTGGGCCTCGTCGTTGATGGTGATCTTCCCGGCGACCGCGGAGCCCAGGGGGAGCAGGGCCACCGCGAGCGTCAGCAGCAGCGGCAACGGGCGCGTGGGGGTGAGGGGCATGCCCGTCGCCCAGAGCAACACTCTGGCCAAGTGCCGCCACGCGGAGATTCAAGACCTTGGAGGTTGGCTCGCCGCGTCAGGATGTTACGGAAGGTGACGTGGGCGTTACCTCGGTAACGAATCATGCAATGCGTCGTAACGAATCGCGCGCGAGCCGAGTCGTTGGCTGACGACACCGCTCCTGCCCTGAAGGCGGTGCGTCATGCGCGCGTGCGCGGGAGGCCGAGTTTCTGGCGTTTCTCCCACAAGGCCTTGCGGCTGATGCCCAGCCGCTTCGCCAGCTCCGTCTCGCCCATGTGTTCCTGGTGCTCGAGCACGAAGCGACGGAAGTACTCCTCCATGGAGCCGCCCGCCTCCTCGGCTTCTGGCTCGCCGGGCTCGGGCGCGTCGGGGGTGAGCGGACTCGCCTCGCCGCCAGGCAGCTCCAGCGCGAGCAGGTCGGGCGTGACGACGGGGCCATCCGAGAGGATGACGGCGCGCTCCAGGGCGTTCTCCAACTCGCGCACGTTGCCGGGCCAGGGGTGGACGCTCAAGGCCACCATCGCCTCTGGTGACAGCGTGGCCGGGGCGCGGCCGAGCTTCCGGCAGGCCTTCTCCAGCAGGTACTTCGCCAGCACGGGCAGGTCGTCGCCGCGCTCGCGCAGGGGCGGCATGCGAATCTCCACCACGCGCAGACGGAAGTAGAGGTCCTGGCGGAAGACGCCCTCCTGCACGCGGCGAGGCAAGTCCCGGTGCGTGGCGGCGACGATGCGCACGTCCACCTTGCGAGGCCGCGTGGAGCCCACGCGCCGCACCTCGCCGTCCTGGAGCATGCGCAACAGGCGCGCCTGCGCGGGCGCGGGCAGTTCGCCCACTTCGTCCAGGAAGAGGGTGCCTCCGTGCGAGGCCTCCACCAGTCCCGCGTGCGCGGTGAGCGCGCCGGTGAAGGCGCCCTTCTCGTGGCCGAACAGCTCGCTCTCCAGGAGTCCCTCTGGAATCGCCGCGCAGTTCACCGAAATCAGCGGGCCGTCCGCCCGAGGGCTCTGCGCGTGGAGGGCCCGGGCCACCAGCTCCTTTCCGGTGCCGGACTCGCCGAGCACCAGCACCGTGGCGGTGGAGGGGGCCACCTTGCGAATGCGCTCGAATACGTCGCGCATCGCGGGGCTGCTGCCCACCATGCCGCTCACCGGATAGGCCTGCTCCACCTCGCGCTTGAGCGCGGCGTTCTGCCGGGTGAGCTTGCCCTCGCGCAGCACGCGCTCCACCTGGAGCAGCAGCTCGTCGTGGTCGAACGGCTTGGCGATGTAGTCCACCGCGCCCAGCTTCATCGCGTCCACGGCGGACTTCACCGTGGCGTAGCTCGTCATGATGAGCACCGGCACACCCGGGCACAGGGCGATGACGTCCGTGCCCGGTGCGCCCGGCAGGCGCAGGTCCGACAGCACCAGGTCGAACGAGTCCAGCGCGTAGTCGCTCGAGGCCTCTTGCACCGCGCCCGCCTCGGACACGTCGTGCCCCGCGCGCACGAGCAGCCGTCGCAGCTCCGTGCGGATGATGGGCTCGTCCTCGATGACCAGGATGCGACTCATGCGGTGGCTCCCGGACCTGGACGCGTGCTCGACTCCACGCCGCGCGCATCGGGCAGGCTCACCGTCACGCTAGTCCCTCCCCCCGTCCGACTGTCCACCTGAATGGTGCCGCCGTGCTCCCGGACGATGCCCGCCACCAGCGCGAGCCCAAGGCCCGTGCCCTCGCCCGGCTGCTTCGTGGTGAAGAACGGCTCGAAGACCCGCTGTGAGAGTTCGGAGGGAATGCCGTGCCCCCGGTCCAGCACTCGCAGGTGGATGCGGCCCCGCGTGGCCTCCGCCTCCAGCTCCACGCTGGCGCCTTCCGGTGAGGCATCCATGGCGTTGGTCAGGAGATTGACGAGGACCTGCTCCAGTCGCTGCGAGTCGCCCTGGACGACGAGCCCCTCCGGGCTGCGGTGCTCGAAGCGGACGCCTCGGGACTTCGTCGCGGTGCGCGCCAGGCGGGCGAGCTGCACGGCCTCGCTCAGCAGAGGGCCCACCTCCACGTGAGCGAAAGGGCGAGCCTCCCCGCCCACCGTGCCGGCGTGGCTGAAGCCGACCAGTGCGCGCACAATGGCGTCGATGCGGCGGCACTGCTGGAGGATGAGCTGGGTGCGCTCCTTCACCGCGTCGGCGTCATCCAGCTCGTACTTGAGGTTCTGGGTCAGGCTGGCGATGGCCGTCAGGGGATTGCCAATCTCGTGCGCCACCCCCGCCGCCACGCGTCCCAGCGAGGCGAGTCGGTCCTGGTGCGCGAGTCGCGCATCCACGGCCTTGCGCGCCGTCAGGTCATCCACGAGCAGCGCCATGCCCTCCGAGGTTCCGCCGCCTTCTTCATCCGGCGTCAATCGTGAGCGGTGGAGCCGCAACGTGCGCTCGGCTTGGTCCACCGTGACGCGCGTCTCGGTGTCCGCCTCGGCGCCGGCCGCGAAGCCTGAGAGGAGCGGGCCCCAAGGAGCGGGCAGGGCGGCGAGGGGATGTCCGCGAGCGGCGTGCTCCTCCACGCCGGACAGGCGCTCCAGCGCTGCGTTCCAGATGACCACTTCGCCATCCGGGCCCACAGCGCACACGCCGAGCGGCAGGTCCTCCAGGATGCGCCGCAGGTAGCGCCGCACGGCCTCCACCGCGTGCACGGGGCCCTGCATGCCCCGGGCATCGCGCAGGCGCTCCTCCACGAAGCGGAGCTGCTCGGCGAGCGCGGCGCGGGTGCCGGGCCCCAGGCGCAGCGCTTCTTCCACGGTGAGGCGCGCGAGCACCGGGCCCAGGAGTCCGGACAGGTTGCGCTCCACGCCGTCGCGCAGGCGGCGCAGCTCCGCGGGGCGGCGCTCATCGGGGGACATGTCCAGGCCCGCCAGCGCGCGGTCGACCTCCGCCGACGCGGCCTCGGCACCGAGCAGGGGCGCGAGCCGCTCTCGGAACTCCCGGGGCGAGCCTGCCTCCACTCCACCGGAGACGAGTCCCGGAGCTTCCCGTGTGCAGGCCCGCGCGGCCTCGGCTTCGGACTCGGACTGTCGAGTGGCCAGGGACACACCGACGAAGGCCAGCGTGTTGAGCGTGAGCGACGCGAAGGTGGAGAAGCCCCAGGGTTCGTCTCCGGGGAAGCCGAGCAGCATGGCGACGCGGTGGGTCCACGCGACCAGGCCAGGAGAGGCCCACAGCGGCACCACGAGCGTGAGCATCCACGTGGCGGCCCCGGCGCCCAGGCCCGAGAGCAGTCCCGCGCGAGTGGCCCGCTTCCAGAACAACAGGCCCAGCACGCCCGGGGCGAACTGCGCCACCGCGACGAAGGATACGAGCCCCAGGTCCACGAGCCCCAGGCCGCGAGTGTCCAGGAGCCGGTAGAAGCCGTAGCCCGCGAGGATGATGAGGGCGATGAGCAGTCGGCGCGCCCAGAGGAGCCAGCCGTAGAGGTGGGGCTGGCCACGCGCATAGCCCAGGGGCAGCACCAGGTGCGTCAGGCACATGGGGGCCAAGGCCAGCGTGGTGACGATGACCATGGCGCTGGATGCGGACACGCCGCCCAGGAAGGCCACCAGCGCGAGCCCCGTGGCGCCGCGCGAGGCGGGTACCGCGAGCAGGTGGAAGTCCGCGGGCCAGGGCAGGGCGAGCGCCTCGCCGCTCCAGAGCACGATGGGCACGGCCAGGTTCATCACCAGCAACACGAGCGGGAAGGCCCACGTCGCGGTGGAGAGCGCGTCGCGCTCGGGGGCCTCGGTGAAGGCGACGTGGTAGCTGCGCGGGGTGAGGAAGGCGGCGGCGCAGGAGAGCACCAGCAGCGGTGCCCAGGATGCGTCACGCGCGGGACGGCGCAGCTGCTCCACCGCTTCGGGGTTGGCCTCCAGCCACTTCCACAGTCCGTCCACGCCGCCGAAGACGGACGACACGGCCCATGCGCCCACGGCCACGAGGGCCACCACCTTCACCGCGGACTCGAAGGCGATGGCCAGCATCAGCCCTTCGTGGCGCTCGCGAGCGGTGAGGTGGCGCGCGCCGAAGAGGACGGAGAAGACGATGAGCACCGCGCAGAAGCCCATGCCGACGAGCGTGGGTGATGCGGACGGGCTCAGGACCTTGGCGGACTCGACGACAGCGCGCACCTGGAGGGCGAGGTAGGGGAGGCTGCCGGCGAGCATGAAGAGCGTCACCGCGGTACCGGTGCTCTGTCCCGGGTAGCGGAAGGCGAGCAGGTCCGCGAGCGAGGTGAGCTGGAGCTCGCGAGTGAGGCGCAGCAACGGGCGCCAAAGCACGGGCACGAGCAGACAGGCCAGCGTGACGCCCAGGTAGATGCCCAGGTAGCGGAAGCCGTGTCGGGCCGCGTAGCCCACGCTGCCGAAGTAGGACCACGACGTCGCGTAGACGCCGAGCGCGAGCGCGTAGACGAGCGGGTGCTGGGTGATGCGCGAGGAGATGAGGCCGCGCTCGGCCGCGTAGGCGACGAGGAACAGCACCATCAGATACGCGACGGAGGCGGCGACGAGTGAGCCAATCTCAAGCGTCATGGCCACCGCTCCGGTACGCGGCCCAGGCCCCCAGGGCGATGACGCCCAGCCAGACGACGAAGGGCATGTACCCGGGAGCGTCCTCGGCCAACCACAGACGCCGCAGCGGCGAGCCGAAGAGGAGCACCGCGATGGTGAAGACGAGCAGCGACGGCATCGCGGGCGCGTCCTGCTCTGGGGGGCGCTTCATGGGCGCGAGGATAGCAGCGGGGCGGTGGCCGGGTGACAATGGGGTGACGTGTTTTCTGCCCGAGGCCCGCGTGCCTGAGTGGGGGGCGAGCCTCGCGAGTCGGTGAGGCGTCGAGCACGAGCGGGAAGGAGCAGGCCATGGCTGACGCACGGGGGACGCCCGATTGGCGGTTTCGTCTGCGCGCGACCGCTCAGAGGATGCGGTTCAGCGGCGGTGTTCTGCTCATGTGGTGTGCTATCAGGGAATGCTTGAAATCACATTCCGGGCGTAAATACTGACGTCAAGGCCGCACGAAGATTCCAGTCCCAATTGACTACCCCTTCAAAGGAATCTTCCGGGCGACGAGCATTGTCGAACTTCTGTCCGGCGAGCCTACCCGAACCGAGCAAGCGCCCTGTGCCTCACCATGGCTGTTGCCATTGAAGTCACTGGCATCTGGAATGACCGTCGCTCTCTGGGCAGGGCCCTGCTGACTTCAACCCCAGACACTGCTGCTTGATGTCGTCGAGGAGCGACCTCCCTCTCTGGGCCGGCTACATACGACTCGGGACTTGACCAGGCTTCTTCTGCTTCTCCTCTTTCGCGGGCATCCCAGACTCCTTTTGGTCGTCATCTCTGGAGTGCTTCGATCACTGGCCCCACGACTACGGCGGGATCGTCCACCGCTGTGATCGCCTCATAAATCGCCTCATGGAGTTGCCCAGGGGGCTCGGAAAGGGCAAACCGAAGAGCGGAGGCGGCCCGCGCCTTCGAGAAAAGTCTGAGCGCCTCAGGCCTCTTCGCCTCCTCGATGTCCTCATCCATGCGGAGATATTCATCATCGAGCCGGGTGGCGAGGCGCTCGATCTTCGCGAGCAGTTCGCGATCCATATCTCCTCCGCGACGAAGATGCTCAAGCGCGGGAACAACGCCTTCGCCCTCGAGGCCAACGCTCAAGGCCGCAAGCACGGTTGCATTCAGAGCAGCCTTTCGCTGGTGCTCAGGGGGCGCGAGCCTGAACCTCTCGGCCAGGTCAGGAAAAATCGAGTCCAAGCGAACCATCATCACGTGACCTTCAGCGAAGTGACAGGCGCCTTTCCAGTTCTTTCGAGGGCAGCTGCCCAAGAGCCTACCGACTTGCCGCCGCCCCAGGTGATTGCCAGCGGGAGTGCAAGTCGCCGGCACCTATGGCGTTGATGTTCCACAGGCCCCAGGCCCGGACGGGCGCGCGTTGGTTCTGGAGGCTGCCAGTGCCCAACTGCCCATGGGCGTTGTCGCCCCAGACCCCGACCGTCCCGGCCCCTCTCCGAACCTCAACCCGGCCGTGCAGGAGGTGAATCGCATCGGCTGAGCCCCCGCACGCGACATCTACCTTGACGCTCACCGGAGGGGCCCTGCCGGGAGCAGCGCCCGGCCGAACCGGGCGCCCCATCTCATCCACTCAGAGAGACTGCAAGAACGCGAGCAATGCAGTCCGCTGGGAGCCGCTCAGAGCGCGGAAGGCCTCCTTGGAGGACTCGGCCTCCCCACCGTGCCACAGGATGGCCTCGGAGAGGCTGCGCGCGCGACCGTCATGCAGATAGGCCTCCCCGCCGCTGATTCCGACCGTCAAGCCAATGCCCCAGAGAGGTGGCGTGCGCCACTCCGCTCCCGTGGCTCCCTCCTCTGGGAGGTTGTCCGCCAGCCCCGCCCCCATGTCATGCAACAGCATGTCGGTGTAGGGATGAATCACCTGGCTCCGCAGCTCGGCGTAAGGATGATACGGGCTGGTCGTCAGCGTCGAGACGTGGCACCGGGCACAGCCCATGCTGTTGAAGAGGCCCTCTCCCTGAATCGCTTGAGGGGCATCGAGGTTGCGGCGCGCGGGGACCCCAAGCAGGGCGATGTAACGCACCATCCTATCCAGGTCCGCATCCGCCAACTCAGTGCTTGCACCCGCACAGGTCTGCCCCGAGCCGCAATCCGGAACGGGGAAGACGGAGGTGGTGACCCCCAGGTCGACATTGAGTGCGTTCGCGACCTGATGCCTGAGCCTCGCCTTGCCCGCCTTCCAGCCGAAACGCCCCGCGCGCGGCTGGCCTGTTTGTGGATCCACCACCGTCTGCATACGCCCGGAGATGCCGTCGCCATTGGCATCGTTGGCATCGGCGAGGCTGGCAATCGTGCCCTCATCGAGCGCCTCCAGCAGACCCAATCCGACCAGGGGCGGCGTGATACGGGCCGAATAGTACGTGGGAACGGGACCCGTGAAGCCGTAGAGGGGACGACGCAGTTGATAGCCCGCGCCATCTCCGAACGTGCCACTCGTCACCGTCCAACCCGAGATGCTCACGTTGCCCTCGGGGCTCCCGGTGGTGCTCTGCGGTTGAAGGACCCACCCCAGTGCCGGATGCGCCGTCACGGCGGAGCCGACCGCTCCCACCCTGACGGTATAGCGGAGGGGAGGCGAGAGGACGACGTGGCCATAGGGGTTCCCTCCACTGGGGCCATCACCGCCCACCGTGAAGCTCACCGGGGACGTGGTGCTCAGTCCCCCCGCGGAGTTGCCAATGGTGAAGTGGTACTGGACGACCGTCCCCGCCGCGATGTTGTTGAGCAGATGGGTGTTCGCGTTGGAGCTGTCATGCGCCATCCGGAAGCTCTGCTGGGAACCTCCGTTGAGCCGGTAGTGGAGGTCCGCCCAGGGAGCGTCATTCACATAGAACCGCAAGCCATACACGGACGTCGCCGGATCGGGAGGAAGCGCGCGGCCATTGTTGATGTGGCAGGCAACGCAGGTGCGCGCGATATAGGCGGGCCCGAGCTTGTTCTGCTGCGCGGTGAAGCTCGGGTTGCCAGCCTCCGAGTGGGAGCCATCGCCGAAGTCGGTGTGATGCAGGCGCCGCCCCTCGACGAACGGCTGGGCGTTCCCGGGCGCCATGTTTGTCGCCAACTGCTTGAACAGGTGCGCCGGCTCGTTCGAGTAGCTGTAGCCAAGCGTCGTGCGTCCCCCCAGCCAGGCTGGCTGGGGCAGGGGAAACGAGTCCAGGTTCGAGCCCTTTCCTTCCCAGGGCACCATGCCGCCCTGTCCCACGATGTAGAGGAACGCCGTCCCGTAATAGTTGGCGCGTCCCACGACGGGAGGGAGCATGAAGGGGCTGAATTCAATCTCCATGCGGTCGCCCACCTGGATCCGCCGGTTCTCCTTCGCATTGTAATTGAGGGTGGCCGTGTAGTGCAGCGGGTCCACCTGCGTCATGTCCACGTTGAACCAATACTGCGAGAGCACCGCCTGGCCTTGGTAGAACGCGCGGAAGTCCGGCGTGTCCAAGGCATGAAGTGAGGTGACGTTGACGGTGATATCGGTGCCGCCCTTGGCGACCCTGTCGATGATTTCGATGCCATGGGTGCGGTATTCGAAATACAGCGGCAGGTAGTGCTCGTAGCTCTGGAACTGCGCTTCACGCGCGTGGCGATCTCGCGACCGGTCTCCGAGACGGGTGATGAGCGCCGTCGGCGTATCCACCACCACCGCGGGCTCGAGCGGGGTGCTGGAATCGAAGAGCGGGACCACCGGGGCCAGGGACGCCGGCATGGAGGACGGGGCGGGTTGCTCTTCATCGCGATGGACTTGGGGAGCGTCCCCGCAAGCGCCGCTGAACACCCCCATGATGGCCAGACTCCAAGCTGCCACTCGTGCGATGGACAGGTCTCTCATGTCCTTGAGTTTATCCTGTCTAAAGCCGAAATAGCCTGAATTCCGGCTTGGCTTCCCGCGCACAGGGCATGCGTGTGAAAGGAGACAATTGAGCAGCCTGTACCGCACCGGATTGCTGAGATACCCGTTTGGTCATCAGGCAGCCTGCCGTGTCCGCGGATGCCTCCGAGGGAAACCACACGAAGCGCGGGAGTGCCACGGAAGCGGGGGCCTCTCACTGGCGAGAAGCTGCCTCATCCAGTCTTGCGCGACAGGTAGTGGAAGTTCCCACCTGGGTCCGTATGCGTCGCTTCCAGCGTGAACCCGTGCGTGCGCAGCAGCTCGCGGTACCCGTCGACACTGTACGAGTGATAGCGGAACGGAACGCCGTTCATCGGCTCGCCGTCGATGGAGCCGTGGGTATCGCCCGAGGTGAAGAGGAACGCGGCGCCAGGCTTCAGTGCCTTCGCGATTCTGGAGATCGCCTGTTCCTGCTCTTCGTGGCGCAGGTGGAACAAGACTCCCCACGCAATCGCGGCGTGGAACGTTAGCGCCTGAAGTTCACACGACTGGATGGGCGCGCAGAGCACCGGCACGCGGGGGAAGGTCGCTTGAAATCGCGCCAGCAGCTCGCGAGAGCTATCCACGCCCAGCACCTGGCACCCGTGCTCAATCAGCACCCTCGTCAGCGGCAATCCCGTGCCGCAGCCGACGTCCAGAACCGAGGCGCCGCCCGGGAGCGAGGCCGCGAGCGCGGTCACTTCCTGGACGCCCATGTCGCCTGAGCGCTGGGACGCATACCAGTCCGCGATCAAATCGTACTCGTGCACGCGTCAGCCTCCTCCTGGTGTGGCTGTGCCTGGTGCTTTCCCAAACCGCGAGCCCGCGCCGTCACGCCGTCTTCGGGGCGGCGTTGAACACCGCGCGCTGCGCGGCGAACGCACGCTGGTAGGCCGGCCGCGCTTCGGCGCGGGCGATATAGGCGGCGAGGTTCGGATACGCCTCGAGAATGCCCGAGCTCTGTATCCTGCGCAGGACCGTCACCATGAGAATGTCGGCCGCGCTGAAGGCGCCGTCGAGCCAGTCAGCGTCGCCGAGTCGCGCGGAGAGGTCGTCCAACCGCTTCCGGATGGTGTCGTCCAGCGCGCGCAGGCGATGCTCGTACCAGGGCTGGTCGCGCTCGAGAATCGTCACCAGACTGCGGTCGAAGATGGGCGGCTCGACCGTGTTGAGCGCCGCGAACATCCATGCGATTGCGCGCGCGCGGCCATTCGAATCTTCCGGCAGCAGGCCGGCATGGCGCTCCGCGATGTGGAAGACAATCGCTCCGGACTCGAACAGGGCGAGCTCTCCCTCCTCATAGGTCGGAATCTGACCGAACGGATGCAGCGCCCTGTGGGCGGGCTCCTTCATCGCATCGAACGACAGCAGACGGACTTCGTAGGGCTGGCCCACCTCTTCCAGCGCCCAGCGCACCCTCATGTCCCGCGCCAGTCCGTTGCCGCGATCAGGCGAGCGTTCAAAGGCCGTGATTGTGATGGTCATGTACCGCTCCTGGATTGCTCAAGGGACGATGAACATGCCGCCTGTCGCCAGCGGGTGCAAGGCGTCGCACACGGCTGACGCCCCACGGCGCATGGCGTACCGAGGCCGTTCCGGCGCGTCGAGCATCGCCCTCAGTCCATGCTCCGGGTGGACAGGTGCTCGCGGCTCCCCGCAGCGGGGGCCGGCCACCGGGCTGCACGATGGATTGAGCCTGCGATTCGCTCGGCGCATGATGTCGCGGCCCGTCGAGCGCCGCTCTCCGGTGCCGCGAGGGGCATTGACTCTGGGAGACATCATGCGGAACCTGGTTGCGCGTCTGGTGGTGTTGTCGTTGGCGGCGTTCGGAGGGACTGCGCTGGCCGAAGGTAAGGTCGCTGCGCCGGGGCTCGCGGTAAAGCCTCTCACGGAACAGGACTTGTCGGACCACGCGGGTGCTGGCTGCACGTTGGGGAAGGGGAGTGTGGTCTACCTGCTCGATGACCTCCAACAGGCCGTGGTGCGAGTGGATGAGAAGGTCGTCGAACTCAAGCCGAGCAAGCCGGACACCAACCTGTCCGGTCTCGAGAAGAAGGGCGACAGCATCCAGTACGCCGACGCCACCGGGACGTTCACCGCCGAGGTCGTGATGCTCACGAGCAAGACGCTGAAGCTCACCCTGACGAAGGAGGGCAAGAAGGCGTCCGTGGAGAAGCTGAAGCTGTCCTGCGGCGATTGAGCGTGGAGCCCCTGTGCCCGGGGACCTTCCCGGGCACGATGCACCTCAACCCTCCAGGTCTTCCAACTGGGAAGGGAGCTCACCCAGCTTGCGGAGCAACTGGCGCTCATGCAGCAGCGCCTCTTCGGCGCCTCCAGCGAGAAGCGAAAGCCAGCAGTGGAAGCGACACCGCCGGCGAGCGCACGCAAGCAGCGCGGGCACGGGCCGCGTGCCCAGCCGCAGCTGGCCGTGCAGGAGGTGGTGCTGCCCCTGGACGAGGCCGACAAGGTGTGCGGCCTGTGCGGCGGTGCGTTGAAGGAGTGGGCGGGACAGACGGAGGACAGCCAGGAGGTGCGCGTGGTGGAGCGCCACTTCGTCTGGGCCCACGTGCGACGCAAATTCGTGGAGGCCGAGAGAGTGGCCCCCGTGTGCGCCGAGGTGCTGTCGCTCATTGTCCAGATGTATGCCATTGAGGCCGACCTGCCACAACCGCACGTACTGCAGGGGGAGCAACAGGCCGCGGCACTGGCGCAACGGCTCGCGGTGCGACAGGAGAAGTCCGCTCCGCTGGTGGCTGCCATCCGCGAGTGGGCGCTGGCCCAGCGCTCGCTGCCAGGCAGTGCTCTGCGCAAGGCGCTCGAGTACATGCTGGAGCTGTGGAGTGGGCTGACCGTCTTCCTCTCCGACTGACACCACCGCGCCCATCGAAGCCGGGCGGGGGCTCATCCACGCCCCGTCCAGATGGGGCGCGGCGAGCTGTTACCCATGGGCTTCCCTGGTGGGCTCCGCATTCCTGTAGTTGAGTCAGTCCATGCGAAGACTCCTCCTCCTCTGCTTGCCGCTGTTCGCCTGTGTGACGACGAAGTCCGTCCCGGTCCCGGCTTCTGCTGACTCCAGCGCGTTGCATCAGGTGAAGCGGGTGAAGGTGGCCGAGGGGGTCGAGCTCGAGCTGCTCGACTTCGGAGGCCAGGGACCCGCGCTCGTCTTCCTGTCGGGCCTGGGCAACACGGGCCACGTGTTCGACACCTTCGCGCTGGAGTTCACCGCGGCCCATCACGTCTACGCCGTCACCCGCCGGGGGGTTGGCTCGTCGAGCTGGCCCGAGCAGGGCTACGACACCGCCACCCTGGGCGAGGACGTCGTCCGGGTGCTGGAGGGGCTGGGAATCGCGAAGGCGTCATTCGTGGGCCACTCCGCCGCCGGGCCAGAGCTCACCTGGGTGGCAACCCATCACCCGGAGCGCGTGGAGAAGGTGGTCTACCTGGACGTGAGGACCAACGGTGACCTGCTGGCGGAGCTCCTTTCGGTCCTGCCCATGCCTCCTCCGAGCGAGCCCGCTCCCGAGGACGTGGCCTCACGCGCCGCGCTCGCCGCCGCGCTCGCGCGTGACGTCGGAGGAGCGTTCCCCGCGCACGAGATCGACGAGGCGAACGAGTTCGATCCGAAGACCGGGCACTACCTGCGCGCCCGCAGGTGGCCGCACGCGGAGGAGCGGGTGATGAGGGGGTTCTCGAAGGTGGACTTCGCGGCCGTGACGGCGGCCGTGCTCTTCCTCTACGTGGATCAGCCTCGGTTCGGGCGGCCGGAGGACCTCCCAGGCTTCTCCCAAATGGACCTTCCCGTGCAGGAGAAGTTGAGGAACCTGAGGGACAGGGCGCTCCAGCGGGACGCCGAATTGCTGAGCGTGATGAGCATGCCGAACTGGAAGGGCATCAAGCTCGAGCACGCTCAGCACTACGTCTGGCTCACCAACCATGACGAGGTGCTGCGCGAGATGAAGACCTTCCTCGAGACATTTTGAAAGGGCGGCGAAGGCGCGCTGGATGAGCGCATCTCCTGTTTCCACACTTCGAGCAAGCGAACACGTCCAGCGCTTTCCGTCCTGCGTAGCAGCCTGGCGAGAGTCCAATCGGGGTGTGCGCTCCTTCTTCGGCGCCTCCCGCGTCGCGGCAAAGGACGGGCTCTCTTCCTCCGGCTCCGGCCTCGCCCCTGCTTGGGGGAAATGGCTCGCCTGCGCGGTGAAGACCCGGGATGCGACCTGCTGCGCTCCGCCCTTGCCGCCATCGAGAAGCCCGCTACCGTCACGCTCCCGGCCAGCTCCGACTGACGCCACCGCGCCGTGCTTCAATGCCCGGCGGGCTCATCCTCGCCCCGTCCAGACGGGGCGCGGCGAGCTGTTACACATGATACGCGTCGACCCGAGCTCGGGCGTATTGGCAGCAGGGGCTACCCGTGTCCGCCAACGTAGCGACAGGTCCAGGTCACGTCGCAGTAGAAGCCAGGGGGGCAGCGGCCCGCCGCGTCACAGGAGATGGACTGCTGGTGGGTGTCCCCGGGTTGGGCCTCCTGGATGCCCGCGGCTGGCACCTGTTCCCGCGCCACGTCCTCTTCCGTGCCACCACAGGCGCATACCGCCATCGCCACCGCGAAGACCCCTGCGCTCAGCCATCCGTTCTTCATGTCCATCCCCTTGTGTGTTGAGGAGTCGCTCGCGCGACTCCAGAAGGGGAAAGGATGCCCGAGTCCGAGGGGCGAGAGGATGACCTCGCAAGCAGCCTTCAATCCTTCCGATGCCCACGTGCGGTCACCCGGTGGGACGTCTCCCGGAGGGGCAAGGCCATCCGCTTCACCCTCCTGTCGCCAGAGGCATATGCCTGGAATCCGGCGGGAGACGGCTGGGCGTGCATGGATTCTCCGCGGGCGCCCACGGAAGTCCACGAGGTCGAAGTCGGAAGCCCTCAGTCCTTTGCCTTCTTCAAGGCCTTCGCCTTCGTCACCGGCTTTGCCTTCGAGGGCTTCGCCTTCGCCACCGGCTTCGCCTTCACCGCCGGCTTCGCCTTGCCCTCACTGTTGAGGGCGATCGCCTGGCGAATGAGCAGCTTGAAGGCAGCCGCATCCACCTTCTCCCCCTCGCGGATGTCGATCGCCCGGCGCGCGTTTCCTTCGAGGCTCGAGTTGAAGAGCTTGTCCGGGTCCATCAGGGAAGCGCCCTTGATGAAGGTCAGCTTCACGACCTCCTTGTAGGACTCGCCCGTGCAGATGATGCCGTCGTGTGACCAGACCGGCGTGCCCATCCACTTCCACTCCTCGACGACGTCCGGGTCCGCTTCCTGGATGAGCTTGCGCATCCTCGCCAGGGTCTCCCCGCGCCATCCCCCCAGGTCGACGATTCGCTGTGAGATGAGCGCGGATGCCGAAGGCCCTCCGCTCGCGCCTGCCTTCTTCATGGTCTCCTCCTGGAAATTCCAGCGCTCAGGCGGTCGCCGGGCGGAGCTCGACAGCCGGGGCCTGCAGCCGGCGCCAGAAGAAATACGAGAGCCCCCAGAGCACACCGGTGACCACGGCGTAGATCCACCGCTCCATGCCGTGACCCATCGCGAGGTGGGCGATGAGCGCGGAGACGAGCGTGAAGGCGAAGCCCGCATAGGCCCACTCCTTGAGCCGCGCCGGCACCGGCGCGAGCAACACCACCACGCCAATCAACTTGGCCCACGCGAGCCCTTTGCGGAAGTAGTCCGGGAAGCCGAGCTCGGCGATGGCCTGCGCCACCTCCGGCAGGCTCAGCTGCGCGTAGGCGGTGAAGCCCATCTGCAGGCAGAGCAGCACGGTGACGACCCAGAAGCCAATGACGATTCCTTTTGAGCGATGCATGTTCATATCGGGCGAGAATCAGAAGGAGGGGGCTTCGACGCCGAACTGCTTGGCGTACTCGACGTTCAATCGCTGCCAGCCATCGAACCGCATGGCGTCAGGTCCGACGAGGCGTCCGATGGGCTGACCGGCGAGCAGCCGATCCATCACATCGAAGCAGATGTGCCAGCCCGCGGCGCCCATCGAGATGAAGCCACGGTTGATGTTGTGCCAGAGCGTGAGTCGGGTGCCGGTTCCCTGTGGCTCCAGCTCCCAGCGGAGGTCCTGTCCCCCCCAACTGTATTCGAGCAGCTTCGGCTCGTCGGCCCGCTTGATCTGCGTCTCCGCGACGATCTGCTTCGGCGCTCCCACGGTCGACAGCTTCGCGGTGCCAACGCTCCCCAGATTCCGGTCGGAATCGAACGGCGCCCACTCGCGCAGGTGCTCGGGCTCCGTGATGGCCCTCCAGACCTTCTCGGGAGGGTGGGAGAGGTCTCTCACGAGCACCAGCGTCCACTTCTCTCCCTCCTTCTCAATCCTGGCGCCCGACGCGGCACCCGGCCTGTAGTTCTCACGGCTGCTCATGTTTCTTCCTTCCTTTCACAGGGGGGACCTTGTCCATCTTGTCGAGGTGCTGCTCCAGCGCATCCAGGTGCTTCGACCAGAAGCGCCGGAAGGGAATGAGCCATTCGTCGACTTCCATCAGCGGCTCCGGTCTCAGTCGGTAGAGGCGACGCTGCGCTTCGATGCGTGATTCCACGAACCCCGCATCGCGCAGCACCCGCAGGTGCTTGGAGACGGACGGCTGCGACAGTCGGAGCTCGCGCTCCAGGTCGCCCACCGACCGCTCCGACGAGAGCAGCAGGCTCAAGATGGCCCGTCTGTGGGGCTCCGCGATGATGGCGAATGATGATTCCACGCCCAATATATACGTATCGAGGCATATGCTCGTCAAGGTATATTGCTCGCCGTCGGCCGACGGTCGACGTAGAAACCGAAGTCCCACACCCCAAACCCACTGCCGTTGGTGTCCTACGCCATGACTGAGCGCAAGCCCTCCCCCAGCCAGCCTCCCGCGGACCGCCATGACCTGATTCGTGTCCGAGGCGCCCGTGAGAACAACTTGAAGGACGTGAGCGTCGAGCTCCCCAAGCGGCGACTGACGGTGTTCACCGGCGTGTCGGGCTCGGGCAAGTCGTCGCTGGTGTTCGGCACCATCGCCGCGGAGTCGCAGCGGCTCATCAACGAGACCTACAGTGCGTTCGTCCAGGGCTTCATGCCGAGCCTGGGCCGGCCCGAGGTCGACGTCCTGGAGGGGCTGACGCCGGCCATCATCGTCGACCAGGAGCGGATGGGCGCCAACTCCCGCTCGACGGTCGGCACGGCGACGGACGCCAACGCGATGTTGCGCGTGCTGTTCAGCCGCCTCGGCAAGCCGTACATCGGCTCGTCCAACGCCTTCTCCTTCAACGTCCCGTCGGTCCGCGGCGTCGGACAGATTGAGGTGGAGAAGGGCGACGAGAAGAAGGTGGAGAAGCGCGAGTTCACGGCCGCCGGCGGCATGTGCCCGAAATGCGAGGGCATGGGCTCGGTGACGGATATCGACCTGTCACAGTTGTACGACGACACGAAGTCACTCGCCGAGGGTGCGCTCACGATTCCGGGCTACACCGCCGACGGCTGGCAGGTGCGCATCTTCTCGGCCTCGGGCTTCCTCGACCCGAACAAGCCCATCCGCAAGTACACCAAGAAGGAGCTCCACGACTTCCTCTATCACGAGCCGACCAAGGTGAAGTTCGAGAGCATGAACCTCACCTACGAGGGGCTGGTTCCGCGAATCCAGAAGTCGTTCCTGACCAAGGACAAGGAGGCGATGCAGCCGCACATCCGCGCGTTCGTGGAGCGCGCGGTGACCTTCACCCGCTGTCCCGAGTGCGAGGGCACCCGGCTCAACGCCGCCGCCCGGTCCTCCAAAATCAAGAAGGTCAACATCGCCGACGCCTGCGCGATGCAGATCAGCGACCTGGCCGAGTGGGTGCGTGGGTTGAACGAGCCGTCCGTCGCGCCGCTGCTGACGACGCTGCGGCAGACGCTCGACTCGTTCGTGGCGATTGGCCTGGGCTATCTCAGCCTCGACCGGCCGTCGGGGACGCTGTCGGGCGGCGAGGCCCAGCGCACGCAGATGGTTCGACACCTCGGGTCCGCGCTCACCGACGTGACGTACGTCTTCGACGAGCCGACCGTCGGCCTCCACCCGCACGACATCCAGCGGATGAACAACCTGCTGCTTCAACTGCGCGACAAGGGCAACACCGTGCTGGTCGTCGAGCACAAGCCGGAGGTCATTGAAATCGCCGACCACATCGTCGACCTGGGCCCTGGTGCTGGCACCGCCGGTGGTGAGGTGGTGTTCGAGGGCACCGTCGCCGCGCTGCGGGCCAGCAAGACACTGACCGGGCGACACCTGGATGACCGGGCCTCCTTGAAGCCGTCGGTGCGCAAGCCGTCGGGCGCGCTGAAGATTCGCGGCGCCAGCTCCCACAACCTGAAGAAGGTGGATGTCGACATCCCGCTCGGCGTGCTGGTGGTGGTGACGGGCGTGGCCGGGTCTGGAAAGAGCTCGCTGATTCACGGCTCGGTGTCGGGCAAGGACGGAGTGGTGTCGGTCGACCAGACGGCGATTCGGGGCTCGCGGCGGAGCAACCCGGCGACGTACACCGACATGCTGGAGCCGATTCGCAAGGCGTTCGCGAAGGCCAACGGCGTGAAGCCCGCCTTGTTCAGCGCCAACTCCGAGGGTGCCTGCCCCACGTGCAATGGCGCCGGGGTCATCTACACCGACCTGGCGATGATGGCCGGCATCTCCACGCCCTGCGAGGACTGCGAAGGCCGACGGTTCCAGGCGGCGGTGCTGAAATACAAGCTCGGTGGGCTCAACATCGCCGAAGTGCTCGACCTGCCCGTCAAGGACGCGGTCACCTTCTTCGGCTCCGGCGCGGCGAAGACACCGGCCGCGCATGAGATTCTCAAGCGCCTGGCCGACGTCGGGCTGGGTTACCTGCGGCTTGGCCAGCCGCTCACCACGCTGTCGGGTGGCGAGCGACAGCGCCTGAAGCTCGCGACGCACATGGGCACGGACGGCGGCATCTACGTGCTCGACGAGCCGACCACCGGCCTGCACCTCGCCGACGTCGAGCAGATGCTCGGGCTGCTGGACAGGCTGGTCGACTCCGGCAAGTCCGTCATCGTCATCGAGCACCACCAGGCGGTCATGGCGCACGCCGATTGGATCATCGACCTGGGGCCAGGCGCGGGCCACGAGGGCGGGAAGATTGTCTTCGAGGGCACCCCGGCCGACCTCGTCGAGGCGCGGTCGACGCTGACCGCCGAACACCTCGCGGCGTACGTCCGCTGAAGGACCGCGTGACAACCGGGTGACATGCTTTCAGGACGACACGGAGGCGCTTGAGTCCGAGAGCGCACCGCTGTCGGTGCCACGTCGCCTTCGAGCGGCGGCGCATCCAGGAGGACCATCGTCTTGTGGCTCACGAAGGAAGGGGCGGTCTGGCGGGCGCGGCTGCGGCCTTCGTATGCGTCACGGTTCGCGCTCGCGCTCTGCTGGGTCTTCTGGACGGTGGGATGGACCGCTGGCGTCGCGGTGGGTTTCCGCGCGTTCCTCCAACTGCTCCTGGCGCTCCTGCGGCCCATCCCCCTGGTAGCGCAAGCGTCGACGGTGCCCACCTCGGCCGCGGGCGCGGTGCTGGCCGCCATGTTCCTGTTGGCGTGGGTGCTGGTCTGGACGCCCGTGGGCGTCGTCGTGCAGATGGGCTTGCTGTGGGCGCTCGCCGGCCTGGAGCAGGTGACGATTGATGCGCGAGGCGTGACGCGCAAGCGGCGGTGGGGGCCCTGGCATCGCGAACTGCGCGTGCGCTACTCGGACCTGACGGACCTGTACCTGCTGGGGCCGGGCAACGGGGTGATGGCGCTCCTGCCTTCAGGGAAGACCGTCGCGCTGGCCCAGAACGGCACCAGGGAGCAGCACCAGGAGCTGTGGACGCGGATGCGCGAGCTTTCGGGACTGGGCGGCCCGGCGGCGGAGCTGAAGCGCCACATGCCGAAGGGAAAGGAAGCGGTGCCGCTCGCGGGTGGGGGCGAGGTGCTCCGGCCCGCGCGTCATATCCGGGTCCTCTGGGTCTGGTTCCACGGCGTCATGACCGCGTTGCTCGTCGGGGCCGTGGCCTGTCTGGTCTGGCGTCAGCTCTTCGATGGCGCAAGCCTCCTGGCTACGCTCCTGGCGGTGGGGCTGGGAGCCCTGGCCGCGCTGCTGGCGTGGCGAGGCTGGAGGACGCTCCAGGCGCGAAACGGGTGGGAGGTCCATCCTGGCGTCCTGGTTCGCATCCACCACGGGCTCTGGCGGGTGACTCGGGTGCGTCATCAGGTGACGGAGCTCCAGGTGGAGCGTCATCGGCCCGAGGAGGACGACGGCGGCGACCCGAAGTTCGCGCTGTGGCTGCGCTCTCCCCAGGGCTCGCGGGTGCTGATGCGCGGCACGGTGGACGTGCGTTCCCTCGAACACCTGGGGCACTGGCTCGCGCACCGGCTCGACGTCCCCCTGTCGCGCGAGGCGTTGGATGTGGCCGGGCCCTCTCGTGGCGCCGCGTGACGCCTTCCAGCCACTGATGGGGCAGGGGAGCACTCCTCTTCTGGGCTCGTTGACACGAGAAGACTCGACGCGTGACAGCGTCCCCCTCAGAATCGCGCGCGTGAGCGATTCGGGGGAGCACCCATGATGACCGTCCAGGAACTGCGCGCGCTGAGCTCCCGGCTGACAGAATCCTTCTTCTGCAAGCAGGTGGGGCCGTTCGTGCTGGTGCAGCGTCCGCCGAGCCCGGTGATGGCGCAACTGGCGCTGAAGATGGGCGCCGCGCGCACGACGATGGCCCGCGACATCCCCAGCCTGGAGCGACAGCAGGTCGCGCTCTGGCTGCACTTCGATGCGCTCACCGTGGCGACGCTGCCTCCCGTGGAGGGACAGGACGTGCTCACCGTGGGGCGACAGCCGGACTGCGACCTGGTGGTCAACGAGCCCTCGGTCTCCAAGCGTCACGCGAAGCTCTGCTGGTGGGGCCCTTCGGTCGGCTGCACCTTGGTGGACCTGAAGTCGAGCAACGGCACGTTCGTCAACGCCAAGGAGGTGGCGTCGGGCGGAGAGCTGCACGTGCGGGATGGCGACTTGCTGGGATTCGGCGACGCGACGTTCGCCTATCTGCTCGCGCCTTCTTTCTATTCGAAGATGAAGCGCGTCGTCCCGTAAGCGTCCCGCTAGGATGCCCCCAGGGTGCGTGAGCGCACCCCTTGGAGGGATGGGGACGTGGACGCGAAGCCGGACGACTTTGGACCGCCGAGAGATGAGCAGGAGTTGTCCGCCGTGGCGGACATCCTGATGCACGCCTACGCGATGACGCCGGCGGACTGCATCGCGTGGAGGCAGCGGCTGGACCCGCGCGACCTGCGGCTCCTGCGCGAGGGCGGGAAGGTGGCGGGCACGCTGGTCTCCATCCGCAAGGGTCAGTGGTTCGGCGGGCGCAGCGTGCCCGTTGTCGGCGTGGGTGGCGTGGGAGTCTCACCGCTGCACCGGGGGCAGGGCACGGCGACCCGGCTGATGACGCGGCTGGTGCAGGAGGCCCGCGAGTCTGGCGCGGCGCTCTCCATCCTCTATCCCGCCACCCAACCCCTCTATCGCCGCGCGGGCTACGAGCAGGCCGGAGCGCGCTACGAGACGCGCGTGCAGATGTCCGCGCTGGAGATGGGCGAGCGCTCGCTGTCGCTGCGAGCCATCGAGTCCCGCGACGAGGACGCCATCGCCGCCTGCTACACGAGCGTGGCCCGCTTCCGTCAGGGCTGGCTGGACCGGAGCGAGTTCTCCTGGAACCGCGTCCGCAACCCGCGCTCCGAGCCCGTCCACGGCTACCTCGTGGAGGGCAGTGCGGGAGTGGAGGGCTACGTCTACCTGGCGCGTCGGCCGCTCAAGGACTTGAAGCAGGAGCTGGCCCTCACGGACATCGTGGCCACCACGCCCGCGGCGGCGCGCCGGCTGCTGCGCTTCCTGGGGGACCACCACTCCCTGGGCACGGAAGTGGTGTGGTACGGCGGCCCCGACGACCCGTTCCTCCTGATGCTGCGCGAGCAGTCCTATTCGGTGAAGGTCTACATGCACTGGATGGTGCGAGTGCTGGACGTCGTCTCCGCGCTGGAGGCCCGAGGCTGGACGCCGGGACTCTCCGGCTCGCTGCACCTGGAGGTGACGGACGAGCTCTTCCCGGAGAACCAGGGGCGCTTCGTGCTGGAGGTGGAGGACAGCGTGGCCCGGGTGAAGCGCGGCGGAGAGGGCCGGCTGCGGCTGGACATCCGCCAACTGGGCCCGCTGTACACCGGCTTCCAGTCCGCGGCCTCCCTGCGCTCGGTGGGGCTGGTGGAGGCGGACGACGCCTCCGTGCAGGCGGCGATGGCGCTGTTCTCCGGGCCGCAGCCGTCCCTGCGGGACATGTTCTAAGGAGAAGGCGGGGCCCCCGATGGGCGCCAGGTCGCTCGAATGAGGGGCCCAAGGCCGTCGGGTGGCTACCGCGCCGAGGGCGGGTGGTGGTAGGAGCCCGAGACCTCATTGCCAGGGGAGCAGTCCATGCGGGCGTTCGTCACCGGCGGTTCCGGTTTCGTGGGCAGGTACCTTCTCGCGGCGCTCAAGGCGCGCGGCGACGAGGCTCGGGCGTTGGCGCGCTCTCCGGAGTCCCTCGCGACGGTGGCGGCGGCGGGCGGGGAGCCTTTCGAGGGCGACCTGTCCGACGTGGCGAAGCTGCGCGCGGGCATGGAGGGCTGCGACACCGTCTTCCACTCGGCCGCGCTGGTGAAGTCGTGGGCGCCTCGCGCGGAGTACTACGAGGCCAACGTGCGCGGCACGGAGCGGGTGCTGGAGGCCGCTCGCGCCGCCGGGGTGAAGCGGCTGGTGCACGTCAGCACGGAGGCGGTGATGGCGGACGGCACGCCGCTCGTGAAGGTGAACGAGACGTGGCCGCTGCCGGAGCGCCCCATCGGCGACTATCCCTCCACCAAGAACGAGGCGGAGCGCCGGGTGCTGAGCGTCAACTCCGCGGACTTCACTACCGTGGCGGTGCGTCCGCGCCTGGTGTGGGGACGCGGAGACACGTCGGTGCTGCCGCAGATGGTGGACGCGGTGCGCAGCAAGCGCTTCAAGTGGATAGGGGATGGTCGCTACCTGACGTCCACCTGCCACGTGGCCAACTGCGTGGAGGGCATGCTGCTGGCGGCGGAGAAGGGCCGAGGCGGCGAGGCGTACTACCTCACCGACGGCGAGCCGGTGGTGTTCCGGGAGTTCGTCACCGCGATGCTCAAGTCGCAGGGCGTGGACCCGGGCAACAGCTCCATTCCCTATGGCCTTGCCGCGCTGGTGGCCACGGTGGCGGACCTGGCGTGGGGCACGCTCGGGCTGCCGGGCCGACCGCCGCTCAGCCGCACGGAGGTGCTGCTGATTGGACGTGAGGTGACGGTGAGCGACGAGAAGGCCCGCCAGGAGCTGGGGTACGAGGGGCGGGTGCCGCGCTCCATGGGCCTGAAGGAGATGGAGACGGAGTTCCAGGAGCGGTCTTCGCGCGCCGCGTGAGGCGCGACAGGTGCGCATGAGCTAGCCTGGAGGGCCGGCCGATGCGCGAGGAGGATGGGCCATGCGAAGGTTCGAATTCGTCGAGGGAACCAGCTCCAAGTTCTGGCAGCCGGAGGTTCAGGGCAACACCTTCATCGTCACCTACGGCCGCATCGGCACCGCCGGGCAGCGCAAGGAGAAGGCGTTCCCCGACGCCGCGGGCGCCGAGCGTGAGTACGAGAAGAAGGTCGCGGAGAAGGTGCGCGAGGGTTATCGCGAGGTGACGGCCGAGGGTGCCGCGGCGCCCGCTCCCGTCGCCGCCGCGCCGCGCGCGCCCGAGAAGACGCCGCTGCCCCTTCGCGTGCCTGTCGCGAAGCCCACGCCGGAGACGCTCAAGGCCGCCGCGGACGCGCTCGCGGGACTGCGGGCCCGGCTGGGTTGGCGAAGCTGGGAGGTGACGTCTCGCGCCCGGAGCGCGCGCAGGGCACTGCGGGCGCTCGGTGGCGTGGACCCCGCGAAGCACGCGGAGCTGGCCTCCACGTTCGATGCGCTGATGGCGCGCGTCGTCGTCGCGCCGAAGGAGGGCCGGCTGCCGCTGCGGCATGCGCTGGGCCTGTTGAGCGAGCTGGACGTGGCGGCCTTCTCCCGCGCGGTGGATGCGTGGCGTCGCGCGCCGGAGACGGAGGCGCTGGCCATGGTGCGGCGGGCCGAGTCGCTCGGTGAGCCGGAGCTGGCGCTGCGGCTGGGGCTGTTGCTCGCGGAGCGGCCAGGCATGAAGGGCAGCGCGTCCGAGGAGGGCTGGGGCAAGCGCTGGGGCCAACTGCGTCCGCATGTCGAGGCGAAGCTGACGTCGTCGGGTGGCTCGCTGACGGAGTGGGTGAAGGGTGTGAGCGCGGGGAGTGATGCGCAGCTCGCCGGTCGGCTCTCGCGCCTGGAGGCGTGAGGCAAGACTCGGCGCGAGGGGGGCGCATCGACACATGACACCCAAGGTTCTCATCGTCGTCGGGCTCTTTCTCGCGCTGGGCGGGGTCCTCTATCTGACCTCCAACCGGGAGCCGCCTCCGCGCGGTGTCCAGGAGGCCGGCACGCCCGAGCCCACGTCGCCCCGGCCTCCGAGGCCCGGCGAGGTGGTGGACGTCTCGTTCCTCTACAGCACGGAGAAGAAGGAGTGGGTGGAGGCCGCGGCGGAGGACTTCCAGAAGCAGCATCCCCACATCCGGCTGAAGCTGGTGGGGCGTGGGTCGCTGGAGGCGGCGCAGGCCATCCTCGACGGCCGTGAGCAGCCCACGGTGTGGAGCCCGGCGGACAGCGCGGTGTTGCGCATGCTGGCCTCCGACTGGGCCACGGACCCCGAGCGCAAGCCGCTGTTCGCCGAGGAGGGCGAGCAGGCTCCGCGCCCGCTGGTCATCACTCCGCTGGTCTTCGTGGTGTGGGAGGACCGGGCGGAGGTGCTGCGCAAGGCGAGCGGTGGCGGCGCGGTGTCGTGGAAGGTGTTGCAGAAGGCGGTGACGAGTCCCCAGGGCTGGCCGGCGATTGGTGGCAAGCCGGAGTGGGGGTTCGTGAAGCTGGGCCACACGGACCCGACGCGCTCCAACTCCGGACTCCAGGCGTTGCTGCTGGCCACGCTGGAGTACTACGGCAAGCGCGGCGGGCTCACGGTGGCGGACCTGTTGGAGCCGCGCTACCAGGACTGGATGAAGTCGCTGGAGCGAGGTGTCACGCGCTTCGAGCCCTCCACGGGCACCTTCATGGCGGACATGGTCCGCTTCGGCCCGTCCCGCTACGACATCGCGGTGGTGTACGAGAACCTGGCCATCGCCCAGCTCTCCCACGCTCAGGGGCGGTGGGGGGAGCTGCGGGTGTACTACCCGGCGCTCACCTTGTGGAGCGACCACCCCGCAGCCGTGCTCCAGGCGGACTGGGTGACGCCCGCGCAGAAGGCGGCGGCAGTGGAGTGGCTGCGTTATCTGCAGAGCCGTCCGGTGCAGGAGCGCGCGTTGTCGTTCGGCTTCCGTCCGGCGGACCCGGCGGTGCCGCTGAAGACCGATGACCCGGAGAATCCCTTCACGAAGCTGGCCGCCCACGGTGTCCGCGTGGACGTGCCTCCCGTGGCGGAAGTGCCCGACGGGCCGGTGGTCCGCGACCTGCTGACGCTGTGGCAGCGCGTGTTGACCTCCGGTCGTTAGCGCGGCGGGCCACTCGCTGGCCGCCGGGCCCTGGGGACTGACGGCGCGGGTCGGCACTTCACATTCGCGTCGTCGCGTACCTGTCACCTCACCGCTGAATCGGACCCGGAGCCGTGGGGCGCTGCTCTCCGCGGGCGTGCGGCCGCTCGTCGTCATGCCAGGGCCTCCCTGGTTCCGAGGTGGGCACGCGGCCACCTTGGCGGCGGTGATGGGAGGGGTGCATGACGAGAGCTGCTCAGGGGACGAGGAGGGCCATGGGGGCGCTGTGGCTGGTGTTGCTGCTGATGACGAGCACGGCCCAGGCGTTCACCGACGCGGATGCGCTGAAGGTGGTGGGCTTCGCGAGAACGCAGCTGCGAAAGACGGCCACCGCCATGCCGAACACGTCGCGCTCACCCAAGGCCTCGCGCGCCGACGGAACGTGGTCGACGGTGGCCAATACGGACGCGGTGGCGTGGACGCAGGGCTTCTTCCCGGGGAGCATGTGGCACCTGTTCCAGGCGGGGCTGGAGCCTTCGTGGCAGCAGAAGGCCGACCAGTGGACGCGGCCCCTGGAGGGACAGAAGACGAACCGGCAGACGCACGACCTGGGCTTCAAGCTGTTCACGAGCTACGGCGCGGCGTACCGGCTCACGGGAGACCCGTACTATCGCGGCGTGCTGCTGACCGCGGCCGAGTCGCTCGCCACGCGCTACAACTCGCGCATCGGCATCATCGATTGCTGTGATTGGAACTCGGCGTGGGACGTGCCGCTCGTCACGGACACAATGATGAACCTGGAGCTGCTGCTGTGGGCCGCGGCGAACGGGGGCCGCGCGGAGCTGCGGACCATGGCCCTCAACCACGCGCTCACCACGCTGCGGGATGCCGTGCGTCCGGATGGCAGCTCATTCCACTACGTGGACTACAACGCCGCGACGGGGGCCATCCGCTCGAAGGGCACGTTCCAGGGGTACTCCACGAACTCCACCTGGGCGCGGGGCCATGCGTGGCTCATCTATGGGTACACCATGGTGTACCGGTACACGGGGGACGCGCGGATGCTCGCGGCGGCGCGCAAGGTGACGGACTGGTACCTGGACCACGTGCCGGCGGACATGGTGCCGAAGTGGGATTTTGACGCGCCGGGCACGCAGAAGGACTCCTCGGCGGCGGCGGCGGTCGCCTCGGCGTTGTTGGAGTTGAGCACCCTGGAGACGGATGCCGCGCGGAAGGTGCGCTACCGGGACGCGGCGCTGCGCACGTTGGACACGCTGGTGTCGCCCGCGTACTTCGCGCAGGGCACCAACAGTCCGGGCCTGTTGTTGCACGGCGTGGGACACCTGCCCGCCAACCAGGAGATTGATGTCAGCCTCATCTACGGCGACTACTACTTCCTGGAGGCGGTGCTCCGCTTCAACCCGAACCCGCCGTACCCCTGGTACTCGAAGGTCGCCTTCTTCGAGAGCCAGCACCTGCTCGGCGCCACGAACACGGGCGTGCGCACCGTCGAGTTCGATGTGACACCGCTCGCCTTTCCACAGGACGGAACGGTGGGCTACGCGGACAGCTCCACGTCGGTGACCGGCTACTCCTCGCTGAACCTGACGGTGAGGATGAACCTGGATGGGTACTTCGACGTGCGCAACGGTGGCGCCTACGCGTCGCTGGTCCGGGTGCCCTACGTGAGCGGCCAGACGTACCACGTGCGCCTCGTCGCGGACCTGCCCGCGCAGCGCTACAGCGTGTGGGTCCGCCCTCCGGGAGGGAGCGAAGTGCAGATCGCCAACCGGTACGTCTTCCGAACCGGGGCGCCGTCCATCAACGACCTGGGCCGCGTGTCCGTGAGGACGGTCATCGCGGACAGCGACTTCCGGGTGACGGGGCACACCGTGAGGCCCGGTGGGGCGACCGCCGCTGGCGAGGCCGACGAGGTGGCGGCTCTGTCGGTGGCGTCACCGGAGGGCATCGAGGGCGGGGCGACCGCCATCGGCGGCGCTGACGAGGTGGCGGTCCTGTCGATGGCTTCGCCGGTGGGAGTCGAGGGCGAGGGCGTGGGGCCCGTACTCACGGAGCCCACGGACGATGCGGCGTTGCTGGAGCAGTTCGCGGACTTCGAGCGCTGGGGCCCGGTGTCGGAGAACCCCGCGCCCGGTGACGTGGACGAGGTCGCCGTCGCCAACGCGGCCCGGCGCGTGGCCAACGAGGCGATGCCCGAGGGCTTCGGATGCGGCGCCGCGGGCGCACTGCCACTCCCTCTGCTCCTGCTCGCGCTGCTGGCGTCAGCGTCGACGCAAGCAGCACTGAGGGCATGCGCGACAGCGGTCCGCTCCTCATCTCATCGAGGGGCGGGCCGTGCGCTCAAATCACACCGTCCCAGCCCGCGTCGTTCCGACGGAATGCCTCGCGAAGCGCGGAGACCCGCGCCTCGGGGAGCGGGCCCTTCGCCAGCAGCCGGACATTGCGCAGCAGGTTGTCCAGGTTGGCGGTGCCGACGATGCAGGTGCTCACCCCGGGGGCATGGGCGGTGAAGCGCAGCGCCAGTTCACCCCAGTCCATGTCACCCGGGTCCACGGCCATGGCCTTCATCCGCTCCCAGTACTGACCCACGTCATGCGCGGCGGGCCGCGTGTCGAAGCGCCATGCCGCGTTGCCCAACGGCCGCTTCGCGATGACGCCCACGCCCAGCTCCCGCGCGCGAGGCACGGCCGCGTCGAGCGCGCGCTGGTCGAACACGTTGACGGAGGTCTGCACGCTGCCGAAGGCGCCGTTGGACAGCGCCACCTGGAGGGCCGCGTTGTCTCCCGAGTACGCGGCCACGCGCACCTTGCCCTGGGCCACGGCCCGTCGCAGCGCATCCACCACCTCCACCCGCTGGAGAACCTCACTGGGACACGAGTGGAAGTGCAGCACGTCGATGACGTCCGTGCGCAGCCGCCGCAGCGCCTGGTCCACGCCGAGGGTGATGCACTCGGGCGTCCAGTCCTCCACCCCAGGCACGCCGTAGCCGCACTTGGTGGACAGGAGGAACTCCCGCCTGCGCCCGGAGAGGAACCGGCCGATTCGCTCCTCGGACAAGCCATAGCTGGGCGCGGTGTCGATGAGGTTGAGGCCCGCGTCCAGCGCGCCATTCAGCAGCGCGGACGCCGCCCGGTCATCCAGGTCGGCACTGCCCACCTGGCCCGCGCCGAGGCCGAGCACCGACGTCTCCAGTCCAGTTCTTCCCAGCGGACGACGCTCCACGGTGCCAGCCTCCTCGCAAGCCCCGTGCACGGGACCCGCGCACGGGAGCATGTCACGACGAGACGCGCGCGTGAGCCCGGGTCAGCGGACTCCGCGAGCGGCCAGGTCGATGAAGCCTCGAATCCAGAGGAGGTTCACCGCATGGCACGCGTCCATGCTCATGGGCGTGGTGGTCTCCAGCGTCGCCGTGTAGGGCACGCCCTGGCGCATATACCAGTCGGTGACGCTGCCATCGTGATACACGATGAGCCCGTCCTCGTCGGTGACGTTCTGCTCGTCGACCTTCTGGTTGCGCACCACCGTCGCGTACTTGGACGCGGCCTCGACGAAGGGGCGATAGACGGCCTTGTCTCCAAAGACATACGCGTACGTCGCGGCGCCACCCAGGTAGTTGTCCTGGTGGATGTCCAACGCCGCGTCCGGCGGACGGAAGCGCGCCAGGTCCGAGCGCACCAGGCGCGTCTCCTTGGGCCCGCCATCGAAGAGGGCCCAGCGCAGGTGGTCCTGGCCCTCGTTCAGCTCGCCGCGCCACTCACCGGGCGCCACCTCGTAGCGCATGAAGTCGTTGTTGGGCTTCTCGCCGGAGCGGTTGTAGCGGGTGCCGTCCTCGAAGCCGGAGGGGTTGATACAGGGATACACGCGCAGGCCCACGCCGCGTTGCCGGGCATAGGCCACCACCTCGGGGAAGCGCTCGGCCAGCGTGAGCGGGCCCGCGGGCTCCTCTCCGTGGAAGCCCGAGGTGATGACCAGCCAACGCTCTCCCGGCACGGTGATGCGGAAGAGGGGGTAGGGCTGGCCACCCTCCAGGACTTGTCCATACTCGGCCACTTCACCAAGGTTCTCGAACGAACGGATGCGTTGCGCGTAGTCGGTGTATCTCACACCTGCAACCTATGCGTGACGCTCCCCGCCGCCTACCCATTCCTACCCGCGGACATGGGTGGGCGTTGAGTGGGGGACGCGCTCCCCCAGGGCGGGTCACTTCATGCCGGTGCGCTCACGGAACTCCGTGGCCAGCTCCTTGCGCTGCTCCGGCGTCAGCGTGCCGTGGACCTCCAGCGCGGCATCCGTCGCCTGGTGTGCAAACGCGCGCATGGCGTCGATGCGCTCGTCCACCAGCGCGTGGAGCTTCTGCGCGTCGGGCTTGTCCGACTCGAGCTGGGTGACGACGTCCGAGCGCACCGCGTGCTGCTCCACCGCGAGCTTCGCGCCCTGGTCGAAGAGGCGGTCCTTCACGGCGTTGATGGACTGGCGCTGCGCGTCCGTGGCGTCGAGGTCATCCAGCTTGTCGTTCAGCTTCCACGACACCATCTGCTTGATGCGCTCGGGGTCTCTGCCCCAGCCATGGTGACCTCCGCGGAAGGCGAATCCGCTGAGCAGGACGACGGCGACGACGGCGGAACCGGCGATGGCGAGCTTCTTCATCATGGGGCACTCTCCGAATGCGGGACCCGACGTGGGCCCGGGTGGCTTCGCCGTGATTGGCGACGTTGCCCAATGTGCCGGGCCGCTTTATGGGGCGCTTGTACCGGGCGTGAAGAAGTATGAAGCCTCGGGGCCCTGGATTTCTCCCCGGGTGTGCCCGCCTGGACGCCTGGAGGGAGAGCTTGGTCCCACGGGTCCAAGGTGCCCCGATTTCGGGCGGCACTCCGCCTTTCCGCTCCTGACAGAACGGCTTGCGGGGCCGATTTATCGGCCTGTGGGACGTGCCGCGCGGAGGTGTTCGAGAGAGTAGCGGGAGGCCTGGGCCGAACGTAGTGTTCGGGCCATGTCCTTTACCCACCTCCACCTGCACACTCTCTACTCACTGCTCGATGGGGCCATCCGGATGAAGGACCTCATCAAGACGGTGAAAGAGAAGGGGATGACGAGTGTCGCCGTGACGGACCACGGCAACATGTTCGGGGCCATCGACTTCTACAAGAAGGCGAAGGACGCGGGCATCAAGCCCATCCTCGGCATGGAGGCGTACGTCGCGGGCCCCAAGGGTCGCGAGGACCGCTCGGAGAAGGTCTCCCACCACCTCATCCTGGTGGCGAAGAACGCGGAGGGCTACGCGAACCTGCGCTACCTCTCCTCCACCGCGTACATGCAGGGCTTCTACTACCACCCGCGCATCGACAAGAAGGTGCTCGCGGACCACAGCAAGGGCCTCTTCGCGCTGACGGCGTGCCTCGGTGGTGAGGTGACGAGCGCGTGCTTCCGCGGCGACATGGACCACGCCCGCCGCGCGGCCCAGGAGTACAAGGACATCTTCGAGCCCGGGCACTTCTTCCTGGAGGTGCAGTCCAACGGGATGCCCGAGCAGGACAAGGCGAACGAGAACCTGTTCCAGTTGTCGCGGGACATGGACCTCCCGCTGTGCGCCACCGCGGACGCGCACTACATCAAGCGCGAGGACGCGCGCGCGCACGAGCTGCTCATGTGCATCGCCAGCGGGAAGACGCTGGCGGACAGCAAGCGGATGAAGCACGCCACGGACAAGCTCTACGTCACCAGCCCGACGGAGATGCTGGAGTTCTTCAAGGACATCCCCGAGGCCGTCCACAACACCCAGCGCATCGCCGAGCAGTGCAACCTGGAGCTGAAGCTGGGCAAGCCCATGCTGCCCACGTTCAAGGTGCCGGACAGCCACACGCCGGACAGCTTCATGTCGGAGCTGGCCTACGAGGGCCTGCGCGAGCGCTTCATCGAGCTTGCGGCCACCGTCAAATATCCCATCGACCGCGAGCAGTACCAGGCGCGCCTGACGCTGGAGCTGGGCGTCATCCAGAAGATGGGCTTCAGCGGCTACTTCCTCATCGTCCAGGACTTCATCAACTGGGCGAAGAAGATGGGCATCCCCGTGGGCCCCGGCCGTGGCTCCGGCGCCGGCAGCCTCGTCGCGTACGCGCTGCGCATCACCGACGTGGACCCGATTCCGTACAACCTCCTGTTCGAGCGCTTCCTGAATCCGGAGCGCGTGTCGATGCCCGACTTCGATATCGACTTCTGCCAGGACCGGCGGGACGAGGTCATCCAGTACGTCGGCCGCAAGTACGGCGAGATGAACGTGGGGCAGATCATCACCTTCGGCTCACTGAAGGCGAAGAGCGTGCTGCGCGACGTGTGCCGAGTGTTCGCGCTGCCCTTCAGCGAAGGTGACCGCATCGCGAAGCTGGTGCCGGAAGTCCTCAACATCACCTTGAAGGAGGCCATCGAGATGGAGCCTCGCCTCAAGGAGATGATGGAGAAGCCCTCCAACATCGGCGAGGTGGAGGGCAAGCCCGTCACCACGAAGGACGTGCTGGAAATCGCGCTCGCGCTGGAGGGCCTGCACCGCCAGCCGGGCATGCACGCGGCCGGCGTGGTCATCGCCGACAAGCCGCTGTGGGAGTTCGTGCCCGTCTACCAGCCGCCGGGTGAGAAGACGCTCATCACCCAGTTCGCCAAGGACGAGGTGGAGGCGGCGGGCCTGGTGAAGTTCGACTTCCTCGGCCTGAAGACGCTCACCGTGATTCAGCACGGGCTGGATTTGGTGAAGCGCAACCATGCCAAGGACATTCCGCGGCATGAGATTCCGCTGAATGACGACAAGGTCTGGGAGTTGATGGCCAAGGGCGACACGGCCGGCGTCTTCCAGATGGAGTCGAGTGGCTTCACGGAAATGGTGGTGAAGCTCAAGCCGTCCTGCTTCGAAGACGTCATCGCCGCGGGTGCGCTCTATCGCCCGGGTCCGCTGGACTCCGGCATGGTGGATGTCTTCATCAATCGCAAGCACGGCCGGGAGAAGGTGTCGTATCCGCACCCCGCGCTGGAGCCGGTGCTCAAGGACACGTACGGCGTCATCGTGTACCAGGAGCAGGTGATGCAGATTTCGCAGGTCCTGGGTGGGTACACCCTGGGCCGCGCGGACCTGCTTCGCCGCGCCATGGGCAAGAAGAAGGCCGAGGTCATGCAGGCCGAGCGGGCCGGCTTCCTCGAGGGCTGCGCGAAGAACAACGTCGACCTGAAGGTGGCCGGCGAAATCTTCGACCTGATGGAGAAGTTCGCGGAGTACGGCTTCAACAAGAGCCACTCGGCGGCGTACGGCCTCGTCACCATTCACACCGCGTGGCTGAAGGCGCATTACCCCTGCGAGTTCATGGCGGCCCTTCTCTCCAGCGAGAAGGACAACACGGACAAGGTGGTGAAGCACATCGGCGAGGCGCGCGAGTCGGGCCTCCAGGTGTTGCCGCCGGATGTGAATCAGTCGGACCTCCAGTTCGGCGCGGTGGAGGGGAAGATTCGCTTCGGGCTGGGCGCCATCAAGGGCGTGGGTGAGGGCGCCATCGAATCCATCCTGGAGGCGCGCAAGGACGGCTCCTTCAAGAGCCTCTTCGACTTCTGCGAACGCGTGGACAGCCGGCGCGTCAACAAGAAGGTGTTGGAAGCGCTGGTGAAGGCGGGCTCGTTCGACTTCGAGAAGCGTCCGCGCCGCCAGATTTTCGACACGATTGAGCGGGCGATGAACCGCGGCTCGTCCAGCCAGAAGGACAAGGCGGCGGGGCAGAGCTCGTTGTTCGGCATGCTGGCGGGGCCTGCTTCGGGTGGCGCCGCGATGAAGGACGACTACGTCGCGGTGGAGGAGTGGTCGGAGAAGGAGCGGCTGGCGCTGGAGAAGGAGGCCATCGGCTTCTACGTGTCCGGCCATCCGCTGCATCAGTACGACAAGGAGCTCAAGCGCTACGCGAAGCCGATTACGGCGGTGCAGCGCGCGCGCAAGGACGACAAGCTCACGGTGGCGGGCGTCGTCACGGTGTTGCGCGAGCGGCCCACGAAGACGGGCAAGCGGATGGCGTGGGTGACGATTGAAGACCTGTCCGGGTCGATTGAGCTGGTGTGCTTCCCGGGCAAGGACGGCACGCGCAACGTCATGGGGCGGGACGGCAAGTGGGCGAAGCAGGGGCCCAAGCCGGGGTTTGAGAACTGGGAGCACCTGCTCAAGTCGGACGACCCGATTCTGGTGACGGGGACGGTGCAGATCAGCCAGCGCGACGAGGACTCGCCCACGCCGGAGTTGATTGTCGACGACATCCAGAGCCTGAAGGAGGTGCGTGAGAAGCGCACCAAGCGGCTGGAATTGCGCGTGCCGGCGGACCTGCTGACGGAGGACCGCGTGGCCAAGCTGCATGAGCTGGCGAAGAAGTACGCGGGGGCGACGCCGGTGGCGGTGAGTGTGTTGTTCCACGGTGAGGCGGAGGCGCTCATCGGGAACACGTCGCTCAAGGTGCAGGTGCATGACGACCTGCTGCTGGCCGTGGACCGGCTGTTTGGAATGCGGGTGGTGGAGTTCGGGTGACGGTGGGGTGCTTCGGCACCACACTGCTTCCGCGTGGGTGAGGTACGGTTCGCCCACTCACGCGGGAGGCCGTCATGGACACCACCTACAAGTCGCTGCGCATCGAGAAGGCGGATGGAGTCGCCGAAGTGATTCTCCAGGGCCCCGGTCGCGGCAACGCCATGGGCCCGGACTTCTGGCGGGAGATGCCTGAAGCCATCCGCGCGCTCGACGAAGACGAGTCCGTGCGCGTGGTGCTCGTCCGGGGCAACGGTGACAACTTCACCTACGGCCTGGACCTGATGGGGATGATGGAGTCCCTGGGGCCGCTGCTCACGGGGGACACCAATCTGGCCCTGGAGCGCACGAAGCTCTTGAAGCTGATTGGCGACATGCAGCAGGCCACCGAGGGTGTCGCCCGCTGTCGCAAGCCGTTCATCGCCGCCGTGCATGGCTGGTGCATCGGCGCGGGCATGGACCTCATCGCCGCGAGTGACTTCCGCTACTGCTCCCGCGACGCGAAGTTCTCCCTGCGCGAAGTGAAGGTCGGCATCGTCGCGGACATGGGCGCCCTCCAGCGCCTTCCCCGCATCATCGGCGAGGGCCACACTCGCGAGCTGGCCTACACCGGTGGCGACGTGGATGCAGAGCGTGCCCTCCGCATGGGACTCGTCAACGACGTCTTCCCGTCGGCCGAGGAGCTGCTCACCCACGCCCGCGCCACCGCGCGACGCATCGCCGAGAACCCGCCCCTCGTCGTCCAGGGTGCCAAGCAGGTGATGGAGTACTGCGCGGATAAGTCCACGTCGGACGGCCTGCGCTACGTCGCGGTGTGGAACTCCGCGTTCCTCCAGTCGCATGACCTCGCCGAAGCCTTCTCCGCCTTCGCCGAGCGACGCCCCCCGAAGTTCGTGGGGCGGTGAGCCCGCCCCTCTCACGAGGGGCTTTCGCCCGCTGCGCTCACAGTGCGAGGATTCCCATGAAGTCGAGGCTCGGGAGTCCCACGGAATGACGGAGACGGTTGGGTTGCTGGGCTACGGGCGCTTCGGTCGCGCCCTCTCGGGGTTGCTGTCCGACGCGGGCGTGCCGCACAGCGTGTTCGACCCGAGGCAGGACGAAGTTCCTCCGAAGTTGCAGGCCACCTCGCTCGCGGAGCTGACCTCGCGCTCCACGGTCCTCGTCCTGGCGATGCCCGTCACCGCCATGCACGACGCGCTGACCTCGCTGCGCCCCATGCTGTCGCCCACCCAGCTCGTCATCGACGTGGGCAGCGTGAAGGTGCGACCGGTGCAGGTGCTCGCCTCCGTGCTGGGGCGTGAGATTCCCTGGGTGGGCACGCATCCGCTCTTCGGCCCCGCGAGCCTCGCGCGAGGAGATGCCCGGCGCACCGTGGTGTGTCCCAACTCGCTTCACCCCGAAGCCACGCATCGGGCCCGCGCCCTTTTCGAGCGGCTCGGCTGCGCGGTGACGGAGATGTCACCGGAAGCGCATGACGAGCTGATGGCTCGCACCCATGTGCTCACGTTCTTCCTGGCCCATGGGCTCGTGAAGGCGGGAGTAGGGAAGGACCTGCCCTTCGCTCCGCCCAGCTTCCAGCCCGTGGCCCGGCTGGAGGAGTACGCGCGCACGGAGGTTCCCCACCTCTTCAACGTCGTGCAATCGGAGAACCCCTACGCGCGCGAGGCCCGCGCGGGGCTGCTCGACGCGCTCACGGAGCTGCACCAGGGGTTGGAGGCCTCCGCGAAGGCCATTCGCACCCCAGCCGCGCCCCCCGCGCTGCTGGACGTGCGTCAGCGCATCGACCAGGTCGACCGCGAACTGGTGGCCCTGCTGGCGCGTCGGGCTCGGCTCGTCCAGGAGGCGGCCCGTGTGAAGTCAGAGCACGGACTTCCATTCCCCGACACGGAGCGGGAGTCGTCCATGCTCGACATCCGACACGCGTGGGCGGAACACGATGGGCTCCACACAGGTGCGCTGGACGACGTCTTCCACGCCGTGTTGCGGCTGTGCCGCGACACCGCGAGCGCGAGCACTGATTCATTGGCGTGAGGCCTCCCGTGGGCTGCTGAGAGGCGCCCTCGGGCCTTGCGGCACTGCTCGCGGCATCACACCGCGAAAGGCAGTCTCAGCGCTGCACGGTGAACGTGGGATTGAGGACCTTCATGGTCCCCTTCGTCACGCCGAACTGCTCATGCACGGCCGCTCGGCGCACGGTCTCCGCCGGAGAGATACGGCCCGCGAGCAGCTCCTGGTAGGCCCCCAGGACGCGCGTGGCCTCCTCGCGAGACTCCCGGACGAACTCCACCCGGAATCTCCGCACGCCACGCGCCAGCAACGAAGGCACCAGTGACGCCGCGCTCTGTGCCTGCGCGTTGAACACCGTGTTGCGGCAGCCCACGTCCACCACCACCGGATGCTCCAGGCCCTTGTGGTCTCGCAGCGACAACCGGTGCTTCTCACACGGACGTCCACAGCTCTTGAAGTCGCGCCCGTGCGACAGCGTGTGCGAATACACGCAGTGCTCGGTGTGGAACGTCGAGATGTGGTGGTGCACTGTCACCGCGAAGCGCTCGGCGGGCAGGTGCTCCAACATCGCGCCCAACTGCACCGCGTCCAAGTCATGGGCGAAGGTCAGCGTGTCCAGTCCCAACCCAAGCAGATGCAGCGCCGTCACGGAGTTGGTGACGTTGAGCGAGAAGTCCCCATGCAGCGCCGGCCGTGTCTCCCCCGGAGCGAAGGGCCGCTCCAGGAAGTGCATCATCGCGCCCCAGTGTCGCGCCAGCACCGCGTCCGGCTTCAGCTTCGCGATGCGCGCGTCGTAGCCCTCCTCGCCGGGCTTCTGCACCCGCACTGTCGCAATCGTCACGCGCAGCCCCGCCGCGCGCGCGCGCTCCACCGCCCGCTGGAGCCCCACCAACTCCATCCAGTCCAGCTCCACCTCCGGCAGCCCCGCGGCAATCACCGCCTCAAGCTGCTCGTCCGTCCGGCACAGCGGCAACAGCCGCGCGCCATCGGCCGCGGGTGACGCGACGACGCGCTCCCGCTGCGAGGCCCGCACCTCCTCCAGCACCGCCGTCTCCCGCACCGTGCGCGCCGGCCCGCGAGATACCGCCTCCGTCAGCTCCGCCACCAGCGAGCGACGCAGCGCCTTCAGCTCCGACACCGGCAGATGCAGTCCCGACTCGAGCGCCGTCGTGTCCAGCTCCGTCAGGTGGAACGACGTGCCACCCAGCGCCGCCAGCTTGTCCTTCAGCAGCGCCGCATCCATCCCGCCACCGCGCGCCTGCGCCAGCGGCACCGCGCTCGACGCCGTGGCCACATGGCCTCCTCGCGCCGTGCCCATCACCACCAGCGGACCACCGGCCGTCCCCGACACCGTCAGCGCCAGCGGGACACGGCCCTCGGGCTCACCCTGCGCCAGCAGCTCCTCGGTGTGCTTCACCAGGGAGGGATCACTCGTCACCCAGACGCGCTGCCCCCGCGTCACCCGAGCCATGTCCGGCCCGGGATTGCCGAAGCCCAGCACCCAGCCGTCACCCCTGCGCTCGACGCGGAACAGCGGCCCGCCCGCCTCGTGCTTGTCCTCCGGGTGACCATCGTCGAAGACCACGCCCATGCCCGGGCGAGGGGACAGCTCCGCGGCCACCGGCGCATCACCCTCCAGCGGAGACGACACCTTGCCCTGCGGCGCCGCCGGCTTCGTCCGCGCGTCGTCCTGCCCCAGCCCGCCCGTCCACGGACGTCCCTCCGGGTCCTCCGCCACGAGCACGTCGCGACCCTGCACCGCCTCCACCACGCCCAGGTACGCGCCCCGGTGCTTGGGGAAGCGCCCCTCCACCAGCGTCTGATGGTCCGAGCCCGCGAAGAAGCCGTGCGAGAAGCCCCGGCTGTACGACAGCGTCATGTCGGCCAAATCGCGGCGCAGCGCCCCCGTGTCCGCCTTGCCCGCCGCCACACCGTCCACCCAACGCCGATAGCCCTGCACCGCCGTGGCCACGTACTGCGGCCCCTTCTGTCGGCCTTCAATCTTCAGCGAGTGCACGCCAATCTCGATGAGCTTCGGCACCGCCATGACGCCAGCCAGGTCCTTGGGGCTGAGCAGGTAGCGCACGTCGCCCAGGTCCTTTGTCTCCCCATCCACCACCAGGTCATACGGCAGCCGACACGACTGCGCGCACTGGCCCCGGTTCGCCGAGCGTCCACCCCATGCCTCGCTGGTGAGGCACTGGCCGCTCCACGACATGCAGAGCGCGCCGTGGATGAACACCTCCAGCTCGATGTCCGTCTCCGACGCCAGCCGCCCAATCTCCGCCACTGACAGCTCGCGCGGCACCACGATTCGCGTGGCACCCAGACCGCGAGCGAAGCGCGCACCCTCCGCGCTCGAAATCGTCATCTGCGTGGAGGCATGGACCTCCATCTGGGGACACACCGCGCGCGCCACCAGCGCGATGGCCGGGTCCTGGACGATGAGCGCGTCCACTCCCGCGGCCGCCACGCGGCGCAGGATGTCCTCCACCACCGGCAGCTCCGGCTCGAACACCAGCGTGTTCATCGTCAGGAACGCACGGGCCCCCGCGCGGTGCACCAGCGCCAGCGTGTCGGCCAGGGTGGCGAGCGAGAAGTTCTCCGCCCGGGCCCGGGCATTGAAGCCCTCGTCCAGTCCGAAATAGATGGCGTCCGCGCCACTGGCCAGCGCGGCCTTCATCGAGTCGAGGTCACCAGCGGGGGCCAGGATTTCAGGACGACGGCGCATGGTTTTGCCCTCTACCACAGCGAGCCCTGGCACGCGCCCGTGGACGCAGTGCGGCAGGTTCTGTTCAAGTCGCCGCCAGGTTGCTTCCACAGGAGACGAGTCATGGCTGAAGGCGTGTTCAAGGACGGGCTGCTGGCGGGCAAGGTGGCGTTCATCTCGGGCGGCAGCAGCGGCATCAACCTCGGCATCGCCGAGGCGTTCGTGAAGGCGGGCGCCAAGGTGGCCATCAACGGCCGCAACGTGGAGAAGCTGGAGGGCGCGGTGAAGGGCCTCCAGGCCCACGGCACCGCCATGGGCGTGGCCGCGGACGTGCGCGACTATGCCTCCGTGGAGAAGGCGCTCCAGACGGTGCGCGACGCGTACGGTGAAATGGACATCCTCATCTGTGGCGCCGCGGGCAACTTCCCCGCGCCCGCGCTGGGCATGTCCTCCAACGGCTTCAAGGCCGTGATGGACATCGACGTGCTGGGCACCTTCAACCTCTGTCGCGCCGGCTTCGAGCACCTGCGCAAGCCCGGCGCCTGCGTCATCAACATCTCCGCGCCCCAGGCCTATCTGCCCATGGCCATGCAGGCCCACGTGTGCGCCGCCAAGGCCGGCGTGGACATGCTCACCCGCGTGCTGGCGCTCGAGTGGGGCGGCGCCGGCGTGCGCGTCAACGCGATTACCCCCGGCCCCATCGAGGACACCGAGGGCATGCGCCGCCTGGCCCCCAGCCCGGAAGGACACGAGAAGCTCGCCCAGGCCCTGCCGCTCCAGCGCTTCGGCACCAAGACGGATATCTCCCGGCTCGCCCTCTTCCTGTCCTCGGAAGGCGCGTCCTACATCACCGGCTCCATCATGGTCTGCGATGGCGGCCAGTCCCTGCTGGGCGGCGCCGCGCTGATGGCGGCCATGGGGATGTAGCCAGTCCCCAAGGCTCGAGAGGAGGCTGGGGCACCCACGACCTCCTCCTGGGTGGGATTTGTTGTAACTGCAAACTTGTGGCGTGGGTCTACGTGGAGGCGCGATGTCTGGTACAAGGCATCGCACCTCGCGAGCGGAGTCTTCCCTGGGGGGACTGCTCGCATCCCGGAGACACGCATGTCCGTACGCCTTGCCCCGTCAGCCCGACTCCTCGGGTTGGCTGTGTTGAGCCTTGGCCTGTTGCTTGGCTGTGGCGATGACCCGAAGCCCCTGCCGTTGCCGGTGCCCTCGACGCTTCCGGACGCCACCGCGTCCACCGTGTCCCTGACGCCGACGAGGGAGCTGCTGGCGGACGGCGCGGACTGGGGCGAGGTCACCGTCATCGTGAAGGGCAAGGACGGCGCGCTGCTCGCGGGACGTTCGGTGATGGTGGCGGTGGCGGGCGAAGGCAACACGGTGACGCAGGCGGGGCTGACGGACAGCCAGGGTGTCGCCGTCGCCTTCGTGGTGTCCACGCGCGCGGGCGTAAAGCGGGTGACGGTCTCCGTCGCCGCCGAGGGAGGCGCGGTGGTGCTCGCCTCGCAGCCCTCGTTCACCTTCGTCGCGCCGGTGGCCACGCGGCTGGCGTTCTCCACGTCGGCCGTGGAGGCCACGGCGGGCGCGGTCATCAACAGCCTGGAGGTGCGCTTCCTCGACTCCCAGTCGCGACTCGTCCCAGGTGCGACGGCGCCGGTGACGCTGTCGCTGGCGGCGAACCCGGGGGCCGCGACGCTGGAGGGGACGCTCACCGTGGTGCCGGTGGACGGTGTGGCGCGCTTCACGGACGTGGTGCTGAAGAAGGCCGGCGCGGGCTTTCAGCTCCTGGCGGCGGCGACGGGCGTGGAGAACGCGACGACGGAGACCTTCACGGTGGTGCCGGCCGAGGCGGCCTCGCTGGAGCTCGCCGGCCTGACGCTCACCGCGGTCGCGGGTGCGACGCGCGAGGTGCAAGTGACGGTGTGGGACGCGTTCGGCAACGTGGCCACGAACTACACGGGCACGCTGGTCGTGCGGTCCACGGACGCCACGGCCTCGCTGCCCGCGTCCCATGTCTTCACCGCGACGGATGCGGGACACTTCACCTTCGCGGGCATCGTCCTCAAGCGGGCGGGCAGCCACCAGGTCACCGTGCAGGACGTGGGCGTCGCCACGCTGAGCGGTCTTCAGAATGTGGGCGTGGTGGCGGGGGAGCCCTCGACGCTGGCGTTCACCCAGGTGCCCACGTCGGGCTCGGCGAGCACTGCGCTGTCCTCGGTGGAGGTGTCGCTGCGGGATGGCTTCGGCAACACGTCGGCCGTGGGGGCGCCCCGCGTGACGGTGTCGCTGGTGGAGGCCGGTGACCTCGCCGGCGTCGTGGAGGTGGCGCCGGTGGAGGGCGTGGCCCGCTTCACCGGGCTTCGCGTGAGCACGGAGGGCAGCTTCCACCTCCGGGCCAGCGCGCCCGGCCTGACGGCCGTGGACAGCACCGCCATCGCCATCGTGGATGACGTGCCGCCCGCGCGGCCCACGCTCTCGGTGGGAACGCTCGGCGCGGATTTCGCGACGGTGACGTGGGTGGCCGTGGGGGATGACGGCAACGCGGGACGGGCGCTGTCACAGAGCCTGCGCTACTCCCTGGCCCCCATCACCACCGATGCGGAGTTCATCGCGGCGACGCCGGTGGGAGGCGTGAATGCTCCCGCCCAGTCGGGCACCACCGAGTCCGCCCAGCTCACCGGCCTGGTCGCGAACCAGACGTACCATGTCGCGCTGCGCGTGGAGGACAACCGGGGCAACACCGCGCTCTCCAACAGCCTGTCCTTCCAGACGCTGAACTCCGACGTGACGCAGGTGGCGTTCACCACGCAGCCGGCAAACGGCACCGCGGGCCAGTCGCTCGCGGACGTGGGCGTCTCCCTGCTGAACGCGCAGGGTGAGGTCGTCACCACGAGCAGCCTGCCGGTGACGCTGACGCTGGTGGGCGGCACGGGCTTCGAGCCGAAGCAGGTCTCCGCCGTGTCCGGCGTGGCCCTCTTCTCGGGCCTGCGCGTCGACACCACGGGCACCTATCGCTTCCAGGCCAGCGCGAACGGCCTCACGGTGCAGAGCGCGGAGTTCGTCATCGCGGCGGGCGCGCCGTCGCGGCTGGCGCTCACGGGGCTGGTGGCGCCCGTCGTCGCGGGGCAGTCCCAGAGCGTGGAGGTGGCGCTGTTCGACGACTTCAACAACGTCGCCCAGGGCTACACGGGCACGGTGCGCTTCACGTCCACGGACCCGGCGGCGGAGCTGCCCGGCGACTACACCTTCACGGCGCAGGACCGGGGTCGCCACGTCTTCACGGACCTGGTGCTGTTGACCACGGGGCCTCGCCGCGTGACGGCGACGGACACGGCCAACGCGCAGCTCACGGCCTTCCTCGAGGTGGAGGTGACGAACGACGCGGGCCACCACCTGGTGCTGGAGGGGCTTCCGGCGCAGGTGGCGGCGGGCAGCAGCCACGAGCTGACGCTCAGCGTGAGGGATGGCTCCGGCAACCTCGTCACGGGCTACACCGGCGAAGTGGACTTCGCTTCGGACGACCCCCGCGCCACGCTCCCTCCCGAGCATGTCTTCACCGCCGAGGACGCGGGTCGCTACACCTTCAGCGTGACGCTGGAGACCTCCGGCGGGCACTCCATCACCGCGTCTGAAGTGGGCAGCTCCCGGTCCGCTTCCCAGAACACGCAGGTGTCTTCGGGGGCCGCGGAGTCGCTGACGCTGGGGCTGTCCACGACGACGCCGGCCGCCGGACAGGCGGTGGTGGCGACGGTGACGCTGATGGACGCCTATGGCAACCAGGCCTCCAGTTATCGGGGCACGGTGGTGCTGAGCGTGGCGCAGGACCCCGGGGCCTCCGTCCCGGGCGCGTACACCTTCACCGAGGCGGACGAAGGCCGGCACGCCTTCAACGTGACGTTCGCCCAGGCGCAGGCGACGACGCTGTCCGCCGTGGACACGCAGCAGGCGACGCTGACGGCCTCCGAGGCCGTGACGGTGGGCGCGGGTGTGGCCACGGCCCTTCACGTGGTGCCCGTGACGGGGCCGCTGACGGCCGGTGTCGTGCAGGCCTTCTCCGTCAGCGCGAGGGACCGCTTCGGAAACCTGTCCCGCGACTACCTGGGCACGGTGCAGCCCTCGTCGACGGACGCGCAGGCGGGGCTGCTCACCGCCCACACGTACACCTCCGCGGAGCAGGGTGAGCACACCTTCTCCGTCACGCTGCGCACGGCGGGGACGCAGACCGTCACCTTCGCGGACTCGGGGCTCGCGGCGTCGGAGGCGCTCCAGGTGACGGTGGAGGCCGCGGCTCCGGAGCGGCTGGGCTTCGTCTCGGTGCCGGCCTCGGCCTCGGTGCGTCAGGTGTTCCCCGAGGTGCGCGTGTCCGCGCAGGACGCGTTCGGCAACACGACGTCCTCCCAGACGCCTGTCGTGACGCTCGCGCTCTCGGGCGGCGGAGGGCTCGAAGGCGACGTCACGGCCACCGCCGTCGCGGGGGTGGCGCGCTTCACCACGCTCTCGGTGGTCCACGAGGGCGACTACACGCTGACGGCCTCCGTGTCAGGCGCGAGCCTGACGGTCGCCTCCATCGCGCTGTCCATCATCGACGACCAGGTGCCGGCGAAGGTGGCCACGCTGGAGGCGAGCGTGGTGGGAACCGACTCCGTGCGGCTGCGCTGGGTCGCCACGGGGGATGATGGCCAGCTCGGCCAGGCCGCGTCCTACCAACTGCGCTACGGCCTGGCGCCGCTGAACGAGACGAACTTCGAGACGGCCGTGCTGGTGCCCACCGGCGCGCCCGGCCTGCCCGGCACGCAGGAGGAGGTGACCGTCGCGAGCCTCCCCACGGGCCGCACGTATCACTTCGCCGTGCGCGTGCTGGACGGCGCGGGCAACACCGGCCTGCTGACGGGCACCTCGTTGGATTTGCCCGGCGAGTGCGGCAGTCACGTCTGCGCGCCCCGCGCTTCCGAGTGCTCCGCGTCCGGCGTGGAGGTCGTGACGTACGAAGCCACCTGCGAGGTGCTCGCGGGCGAGCCGACGTGCCGCTATGTGCCCACCTCGACGACGTGCCCCGGCGCGGATGCCGTCTGCCACCAGGCCGCGTGCACCACGGCGGCGGCGCCTGGGGAGCGCTCGCTCATCATCACCGAAATCATGGCCTCCCCGAGCGCCGGGACGACGGAGTACATCGAGGTGACGAGCACGTCCGACGCGCTGCTCAACATCAACGGCCTGTCGCTCATCTCCTCGGGCACGAGCACCGTCTCGGTGGACCGGGGCGCGGGCGCGGCCGTGGTGCTGCCGGCGCGCGGCATCCTGGTGCTGGCGAGCAACGCGGACTTCGCCACCAACGGCGGCGTGGCGGCCGACTACAGCTACGGAAACGGCCTGGACCTGGAGGCCACGGGCCAGTTGTCCCTGCGGGTGAACGGCGTGGTGATGGACGACGTCACCTATGACGAGGAGTTCCCCCAGCAGACGGGCCGCTCGCTGAGCCTGTCCTCGGAGCTGGTGGGCAGCACCGCGAGCCGCTACTCGTGGTTCTGGTGCGCCTCCAGCGACGAGCTGTCGGGCGGAGACAGGGGAACGCCGGGCCTGCCCAACGAGACGTGTGGCGTGGTCATCCAGCCGCCCGTGGAGTTCTGCGCCATCGAGTCCCCCAAGTCGTTCCCGTCGGCGATTGCGCCGGGCTCCTCCCACGAGGTCACCAGCCGCGTCTACGAGCCGCAGGTGACGACGCGCAGCACGTCGGGCAATGACCACTTCCCGTACCTCGTGTCGGAGCTGGGCTACGGCACGGACGCCAACGCGCCCGAGTCCTGGACCTGGGTGCCCGCGACGCCGAACCCCAGCTATGGCGCGCTCGGTGGCAACGACGACGAGATGTTGGCCACCCTCCAGATTCCCGCGAACGGGAGCTACCTCTACGGCTTCCGCTACCGCTTCACGCGCGGCCCGGTGGGCGCCGACACGTGGGTCTACTGCGACCAGAACGGCGTCGTCGCTCCGGGCGTCCCGGCGAACTACGGCACCGTGACGGTGGACGAAGTCGTCCCCGTGTCGAACCACGTGGTCATCAGCGAGGTCAGCGGCCGTGGCGTGACGTCACAGACGGACGAGTTCGTCGAGCTGTACAACCCGACGAACCAGGCCGTGGACCTGAGCGGCTGGATGCTCCAGTACAAGTCGGCGACGGGGACCACGTACTCGGGCACCTTCGTGATTCCCGCGGGCAAGGTCATCCCGGCGCACGGCTACTTCCTGCTCGCGCACACGGGCTACACCGGAACCGGAGCGCTGGCCGCGGATGCGACGTGGTCCGGCTTCGACATGTCGGCCTCGACGACGGCGGGCGGGCATGTCCGCATCGGCCGGGACTTGACGACGCCCTCGCCCATTGAAGTGGACAAGCTGGGGTGGGGCACGGCGAACACGCCGGAGGGCGGCGCGAGCGGTCCGTCCCATCCGGCGGCGGGTGGCAGCATCGAGCGCAAGGCGCTGCCCACGTCCACGCAGGCCACGATGGCGGAGGGCGGCTCCGACGCGAGCCGGGGCAATGGTTCCGATACGGACAACAACGGGGCGGACTTCGTGATTCGCGCTGCCCGCCAGCCGCAGAACTCCGCCAGCGTCACCGAGCTTCCGTAGTCCTCGGGACAACTCAAGCGGGAGGGGAGGCCGTCCTGGCTGTACGCCGGGGCGGCCTCCTTGTTTTCGCAAGGGTGGGGCCTGGCTGTCCCACTGTCGGCCAGCGTGCCGTCCGGTCATCAAAGGCTGCTGCTCGCGGGCGGCAGGCGGATTACCTTTGCGGCGCACACTTCCCGTCAGCACGCCCAGGAGAGCAGCCCGTGCCTGAAACGCCTGTCCCCGACGCCGTCCTCCTCATCACCTGTCCGCCCGCCGAGTTCCGACGCTCCGGCGAAGCCGCCATGGAGGCCACCCGCGCCGGAATCGCCCGCCTCAAGGCCCTCCGCGCCCCCTTCGACGTGGTCCAGGTGCTGGAGCTGTATGACGAGGCCATGGCCTCGCTCGATGATGCGGGGGCTCGCGCGAGCGTCGCGCGGCACTCCCACCCGGAGGCCGCCATGCGCGAGGCCGCCGAGTCCGCCGAGCAGGAGCTGGAGACGCTCGCTACCGACATCCGCATGGACCGGGGTGTCTACGACGTGCTCGCGTCGCTGGACCTCTCCGGCCAGGACGCGCAGACGCGCAAGTGGATGGAGAAGGTGCTGCGCGACTTCCGCCGCTCCGGCGTGGACCGGGACGACGCCACCCGCGCCCGCGTGAAGGCCCTCAACGAGGAGCTGGTCCGCATTGGCCAGGAGTTCAGCCGCAACATGCTCCAGGACACGCGCACCGTGTCCCTGCCGCCCTCCGCGCTGGACGGGCTGCCGGATGACTATGTCCGCGCCCACCCGCCCGGCGCGGACGGCCAGGTGACCATCACCACCGACTATCCGGACATCATCCCCTTCATGACGTACTCGCGCGACGCGAAGTCGCGCGAGCAGATGTGGCGGGCCTTCCGCATGCGCGGGCACCCCAGCAACACGGACGTGCTGGAGCGCATGGTGGCGCGCCGTCACGAACTGGCCACGCTCCTGGGCTACCGCAACTGGGCGGCCTTCGCGACGGAGGACAAGATGATTCGCGACGAGCAGGCCGCCGCGGACTTCATCGCGAGGATTTCCGACGCGTCCGGCGCGCGGATGCAGCGCGACTACGGGCTGCTCCTGGAGCGCAAGCGTCGGGACGTGCCTGGCGCCGCGCGCGTGGACCCGTGGGACCAGGCGTACCTGGAGGACCGCATCAAGGCGGAGCAGTACGCCTTCGACTCGCAGGCGGTGCGGCCGTACTTCGAATACACGCGCGTGAAGCAGGGCATGCTGGATTTGACGGCACAGATGTTCGGCGTGACGTACCGGCGCATCCAGGACGCCACGGTGTGGCACCCGGACGTGGAGGCCTACGACGTGCTGGAGGGCGGCACGGTGAAGGGTCGCTTCTACCTGGACATGCATCCGCGCGCGGACAAGTACAAGCACGCGGCGCAGTTCACGCTCACCAGCGGCAAGGCCGGGCGTCGACTCCCGGAGGGCGTGCTGATGTGCAACTTCCCCAAGCCCGGCACGGAGCCCGCGCTGCTCCAGCATGACGACGTGGAGACGTTCCTCCACGAGTTCGGCCACCTGCTGCACCACATCTTCGGCGGCCACACGCGCTGGGCCGGCGTGTCGGGCGTGCGCACGGAGTGGGACTTCGTGGAGGCGCCGTCGCAGATGCTGGAGGAGTGGGCGCGCGACACGGCGAGCCTGCAGACCTTCGCGAAGCACTACCAGACGAACGAGCCGCTCCCCGCGGAGATGGTGACGCGGATGCGCCGCGCGGAGGAGTTCGGCAAGGGCCTGTGGGTGCGCCAGCAGATGTTCTACGCGGCGCTCAGCCTCGAAATCTACCGGAGGGACCCGGCGGGCCTGGACGCCACCGCGCTGGTGCGCGAACTCCAGGGCACGTACACGCCGTTCCCCTACGTGGAGGGCACGTACTTCCACCTGTCCTTCGGACACCTGGAGGGGTACTCGTCCAACTACTACACCTATATGTGGTCGCTGGTCATCGCGAAGGACCTCTTCACCGTGTTCCAGAAGGAGGGGATGTTGTCCCCCGAGCCCGCGAAGGCGTACCGGCGCGCGGTGCTGGAGCCGGGTGGCTCCGACGACGCGGCGAAGCTGGTGCACGCCTTCCTGGGGCGTGACTACGACTACACCGCGTACGAGGCGTGGCTGAACAAGGCGGCGTGAGCGTCGTCGGTTGAAGGGTGGGGCGCCTTCACCGGGCCCCACCCGCGCATCGTCCCAAGGTCGATTGGCGTCTGGCTCCACGCTGGAGAAGGATGGGCGTGGAGGGAGTCGCCCACCATGGACACCAGGCTCGTGGCAGTGGGAGTGCTGTTGAGCGCGGCGATGGGCTTCGCGCAGCCCACCCCTCGGCAATTGGAGGCGGCGAGGCAGACGGCGCGCTCCACGCAGAACGTCTGCGGGGATGTGCGGCCGTTCTACTGGGAGATGGGGGACGCGAGCGGAAAGCGTGTCGGCGGGTCGGTGGGCCTGCTCGCGCCTTCGGAGCGAAGCGTGATGTACCTCGCCTCGGCCTCCAAGTGGCTCTACGGCGCGTACGTGGTGGAGGTGCGCGATGGTGCTCCACTGCCCGGCGACCTGCCCTTCCTCAACTTCACCAGCACCACGCCCCGCCTCGATGCCGCGGGCGTCTCGGCCTGCAAGGCGCGGCATGCCACCGTCCACGGCTGCGACCTGAGCAGCGGCATCACCGGGCCGCTGTCCGACTACGGCCCCGCGACACCCGCGCGCTTCGTCTACCAGCCCGGGCACCTGGAGGCCCATGCCGACTACGCCATGGGGCTCGGCGGCTCGGGCACGCTCGCGCTGGCGGCCGCGCTGAAGAGCCGCCTGCCGCTCGACGTCTCCTACGGCAGCGTCAACCTCGCGGGCGGAGGCCGGTCCAGCGCCACCGAGTACGCGAAGTTCCTGCGCGCGCTCATGACGGGCTCGCTGAAGCTGGGCGCCTTGCTGGGCACGTCCAGCGTCTGCGCCTCACCGGCTTGCGGCAACACCGGCTACAGCCCGTGGTTCGCGAGCGAGCCCGTGCACTACTCGCTGGCCCATTGGGTGGAGCCGGACGACGGCGCGGCCCACAGCGGGGGCTTCAGCAGCCCGGGGATGTTCGGCTTCTACCCGTGGGTGTCCAAGGACAAGTCCACGTACCTGATTGTCGCCCGCGAAGCCCTGCTGGGCGTGGTGGGCCAGACGTCCACCACCCCCGCGGAGCAGACGCCCTCCGGCAAGTCCGTGCTCTGCGGCCGGCTCATCAAGAAGGCGTACTTCACGGGGCAGGTCCAGCAGTGAGCGGGCCCTGAGCTCCCGGCCACGCGGTAGCGGCTTCGAAGCCGTCATCCCTTTCGCGCCTACATGTCGATATTGATTTGCAGAGTCAAGTAGTGCGTGCCCCGGCGGGGGCTGGTATGTGAGGCCGCGCCGTCCCGCGCCCTTCGCTTCCGTTCCGCGCGCACTGGCTGGATGAAACCGTGAGCACACCTGACAGGCGTCCCTTCCCCCTCTTCGCGATACTCGGTGTCGTTGCCCTGCTGGCCGTCGTCGGAGTCGTCGTGGCGTTCCAGCGTGGCGCTCCGTCCTCCGCGCCGGTGACGGCCCAGGCTCCCGAAGCCCCCGAGGCCGTGGCGCCCGCCGCCGCGCAGGGCCGCACCGTGAAGCATGGCCAGGGAAGCTCGGTCGTCCCGCTGAATCCCCAGCGCGTCGTGGTCTTCGACCTGGTGGCCCTGGATATCCTCCAGGCGCTGGCAGTGGACGTGCTCGGCGTCGCGGGGGACCAGTTCCCCCACCACCTGGCGCCGTTCGCGGACGCGAAGTACCCGCGCATGGGCACGCTGTTCGAGCCCAACTACGAAGCCCTCCACGCCGCGAAGCCGGACCTCATCATCACCGGTGGCCGCTCCACCGCGAAGTACGCGAGCCTGTCGAAAATCGCGCCCACCGTCGACCTGCCGATGGGCGGGGTGAACTACATCGACACGGTGGTGGCCAACACGGAGCTCCTCGCGGGCATCTTCGGCAAGGAGGAGAAGGGCCGCGCGCTCGTCGCCGAGCTGCGTGCGTCCATCGCGAAGCTGAAGGAGACGACGGCGAGCCGGGGCAAGGGGCTGGTGGTGCTCGTCACGGGAGGCCGCATCAGCGCCTACGGACCTGGCTCGCGCTTCGGCGTCATCCACGGCGACTTCGGCGTGCCCGTCGCCGCCGAGGGGCTCAGTGCATCCCTGCATGGCGAGGTCATCGGCTCGGAGTTCATCCGCGAGAAGAACCCCGACTGGCTCTTCGTGATTGACCGCGACGCGAGCATGGGCCAGCAGGGAGGGGCGCGGCAGGTGCTCGACAACGAGCTGGTCCAGCAGACGACCGCCTGGAAGAACGGGCAGGTCGTCTACCTGGACCCGATGAACGCCTACCTCATCGGCGGGGGCATCCAGGCGGTGGAAGCCCTGTGCCATCAGGTCGCGGAAGCCTACGCGGCGCGAACCCGGTAGGCGGCCCGGGTCGTGAAAAGTCTCCTCGCCGCCGCCGCGGTCATCGTCATCGTCCTGCTGGCCCTGGTCAGCCTGTTCATCGGCGTCGGCGACGTGTCGTGGGCCGCGCTCTTCTCGCCGAGCCCCGACGAGCGCGCCCTCCAACTGCTGGTCATCAGCCGCATCCCCCGGCTCCTGGCCGTCATGCTGGTCGGCACGTCGCTGGGAGTGGCGGGGCTGCTCATGCAGATGCTCGCGCGCAATCGCTTCGTGGAGCCCGCGACGGCGGGGTCGGCGGAGTCCGCGAGCCTGGGCGTGCTGGCCGCCACGGCCCTGGCCCCGCAGCTCCCCGTGCTCGGGAAGATGCTCGTCGCGGCATGCTTCGCCCTGGCGGGGACGGCGCTGTTCCTGCTCATCCTGCGCCGCATCCCCCTGCGCTCGGTGCTCATCGTTCCGCTGGTGGGCCTGGTGCTGGGCAGCGTCTTCGATTCGGTGACGACCTTCTTCGCCTACCGCTTCGACCTGCTCCAGTCGGTCAACGCCTGGAAGACGGGTGACTTCTCCACCGTCCTGCGCGGTCGCTACGAGCTGCTCTGGGTGACGCTGGGACTCACGCTGGGCGCCTATGTGGCGGCGGACCGCTTCACCGTGGCTGGGATGGGGGAGGCCTTCACCACCAGCCTGGGACTGCGCTACTCGCGCATCGTCGCGCTGGGACTCGTCATCGTCTCCCTGGTCACCGCGATGGTGGTCGTCACCGTGGGGATGGTTCCCTTCCTGGGGCTGCTGGTGCCGAACGTCGTCAGCCTGTTCATGGGCGACAACGCCCGGAGGTCCATTCCCTGGGTGGCGGTGGGGGGCGCGGGCTTCGTCCTGCTCTGTGACGTCCTCGGCCGCGTGGTGCGCTTCCCGTACGAAATCCCGGGGGCGACCATCGCCGGAGTCATTGGCAGCGTGCTCTTCCTCTTCCTCCTGTTGAGGAGGGACGCCCGTGTCGGCTGACGGCCTCGTGGTGGTGAGGAGGCCCGAGCGCACCCTGTTCATCCTCGGGTGCGTGGCGATGGCCTGCGCGGCCCTGTTCATGCTCATCGACGTGGGCGGCCAGTGGGACTTCGTCCTGCCGTTCCGAGGGCGGAAGCTGGCGACGGCGCTCCTGGTGGGCTACGCCATCGCGGTCTCCACGGTGCTCTTCCAGACGGTGACGGGCAACCGGGTGCTGACGCCCGCGATTCTCGGGTTCGACAACCTCTACGTGCTCATCCAGACGTGCCTGCTCTTCTTCCTGGGCTCCGGCGCGGTGGCGAACCTGGACCCCCGGCTCCTGTTCGGCGTGGAGGTCCTCATCATGGTGGCCTTCTCGGGGCTCCTGTACTGGGGGCTGTTCGGCGGAGCGCGGAGAAGCCTGCACCTGGTGCTGCTCACGGGCGTGGTGCTGGGGGTGTTGTTCCGGAGCCTGTCGTCCTTCCTCCAGCGACTCATCGACCCCAACGAGTTCATCTTCCTCCAGGACCGGTTCTTCGCGAGCTTCAACAACCCGGACCAGGAGCTGCTCGTCGCGTCGTTCCTCGTGACGCTGGGCGTATCCGTGGTGGGCTTCCGGATGCTGCGCACATTCGACGTGTTGGTGCTGGGCCGGGAGACGGCCATCAATCTGGGCGTGGACTACCAGCGCACGGTGGCGCTCATCCTGGTGCTGGTGGCCATCCTCGTCTCCGTGTCGAGCGCGCTGGTGGGGCCGGTGACGTTCTTCGGCCTCTTGGTCTCCAACCTGTCCCACGCGCTGGTGCGCACGTACCGGCACGCGCTCGTGCTGCCCGCCGCCGCGCTGGTCGCCGCGGTGGCCCTGGTGGCGGGGCAGGTCGTCCTGGAGCACGTCTTCGCTTTCGACACCAACCCGCGCGTCATCATCGAGTTCGTCGGCGGGCTGGTGTTCATCACGATGCTCATGAGGAAGGCCCCGGGATGATCGAGGCGAAGAACGTCACCAAGCGCTACGGCACGGCCCTCGTCGTGGACGACGTCTCCCTGCGGCTGCCCGTGGGCGGCATCACCTCCATCATCGGCCCGAATGGCGCGGGCAAGTCGACGCTGCTGTCGATGATTTCGCGCGTGTTGCCCATGTCCTCTGGCAACGTCCTGGTGGATGGGCTGGACGTCGTCACCACGCCCGGGGACGTGCTCGCCAAGCGGCTGGCCATCCTGCGCCAGGACAACCACCTCACCTCGCGACTGACGGTGCGCGAGCTGGTGACGTTTGGCCGCTATCCGCACTCGAAGGGGCGGCCCACGGTGAAGGACCAGGAGCACGTGGAGCGGGCGATTCAGCACATGGGTTTGGAGGCGCTCTCGGCGCGCTTCCTGGACGAGCTGTCGGGAGGCCAGCGCCAGCGCGCCTTCGTGGCCATGGTGCTCTGCCAGGACACGGACTACGTCCTCCTGGACGAGCCGCTCAACGGACTGGACCTGAAGCACGCGGTGTCGATGATGAAGCAGTTGAGGACGGCCGCAGACACCCTCGGCAAGAGCTTCGTCCTGGTGCTGCACGACCTCAACTTCGCGTCCTGCTACTCCGACCACCTCATCGCGATGCGGGACGGCAAGGTCGCGTTCCAGGGGCGCTCGGAAGACATCATGCGGCCGGACGTGCTGCGGGCTGTCTATGATTTGGAGATCGCCATCCAGCACATCAATGGCGACTGGATTGCCACGCACTACCGTTGACGGGGAGGCACGAGCCCCACGACGCCGTCAGTTGCGTCCCCACTGCCGGGGCCGGGAGAAGCGCAGGAAGCCACCGGCCTCTTCCTGGCCAATCGTCTCCGCCTCACCGCCGAAGTAGCGCGCGCGAAGCTCCACCAGCTTCGCCTCCAGCGCCTCTCCGGACAGCTCCTTCGCCAGCACCTCCCGCTCCGCCATGTACTTCGCGCCCGCGTCCCAGCGCGCGTCCCGGCTCTGGTCCAGCGCGTCCCAGCGCTGGAGGGCCTCGGCGTCCAGGCCCATCTCCTTGCGGACCGAGCGCAGGCTCTGGGAGCGCTCCGCGGGCGTCATTCCTCCCAGGTCCGTCTGCACGGAGGGCAGGTCCAGGAAGCGGTTCATCAGCTCCTGCTGGTGGCGCTCCACATAGGCCGCCGCCTGCTCGCCGTGAACCTCCTGGAGGCGCTCCTTGTACGTGGACAGCTTCTTCTCCAGGCTCACGCCTTCCTGCGCGCCGAGCGTCCGCAGCGTGTCCGCGATGGCCTGGTTCTTCCGCTCCGACACCCAGATGCGCTCGGCGTTCTCCTTGCCGAAGAGGCGGTGGCGCGCATCCCACGTCGCGGACCGGCGCTGCTCGGCGGTCAACCCTCTCAGGTATGACTCGCTGTCCTTGACCCACTTCTCGTAGTCCACGCGGTTGCGCAGCATCGCCGCGAGCGCGTCGTAGTGCTCCGGGAAGTTCGCCTTGAGGAAGGCCAGCAACTCCTGCTCCCAGCGGTCCGGGAAGCGCTCCTGGAAGAAGCGCATCAGCTCCTCCACCATCCGTATCTGGAGATACGGCTCGTGGAGCTTCGCCCCGTACTTCTCGCGCAGCGACGTCGCGAGCGCCTCCAGCTCCGCGTCCACGTTGCCGGGCACCGAGGCAGGGGAGGGCATCACTGGGGGCGGCGCGACAGCCGAGGGACTGGCCGCGACAGGCGTCGTCGGTGGAGGCTGTCCGGGTGTCGACGCCGCCGCGGGTGTCGAGGCCGGGACAGCCGCCCCGGTGGGCCTGACGAGTCCCCAGCCCAGCACTCCACACGCCACGGCCACCGCGCCCACCAGCAAGACCTTCGTGCGCTGTCGCATGAATCCACTCCCTGGGGCACCGTGAAGAACGCCGGGAGGCCAGGTGACGGCCCTCCCGGCGATGGACGACTCAGCGCGGGGTCAGTCGACCTTCGCGATGTAGTCGATGATGGCCGCGTAGAACTCCATCTCGCTGAACGTGTCGGGCCCCAGGCCGATGACGTCCAGGTGGTCCTGGTTGATGACGCTGGACATGGAGGTCGACTGCAACGAGCTGGGCGCGTTGATGTTGGACACGTAACCCAGCGCGGTGTCCTGGGCGATGAGGTCCGAGCCCAGGCGCTCCGTGTAGCGCAGCCGGTAGCCCATCTGCTGCGAGTTGATGCCCACCAGGCCGTCGTCGTCCTGCTCGGCCTTCACGCCGTCACCCTTGCCGCCGGCGCCGTCGTTGTCGCAGTCGTCGGCGCAGAAGCCGTCCCCGTCGATATCGAACAGGAAATTGCGCACCAACCACAGCGCGGGGTTCACGCTCAGGCCCTGCTGCGCGGTGATGAGCGACGCGTAGTGGGACGCGTAGGACGCGCTGATGGGGTTGGCGATGTTGAACGCCTTGGCTCCCGTCGTCTTCCCGTCGTTCGCGTCCGCGTCGTTGTAGATGAGCGCCTTCACCGCCGCGTAGCCGTCATTGCCCGGGGCGTAGACGATGTCGCCGTAGAGGCGGAACAGCGCGTCCAGCACGCTGGTGATGCCGGGGCCCAGGTCCAGGATGTACTTGGCGACCGGCGAGCCACGGTGAGGAGAGGACACGCTCACCAGCGCCTTCACCACCGTGTAGCCCTTGCGCTCGCGCAGCACGCGCGCGGCCTTGCGCACGTCGAACCCACCCTGAGAGTGGCCCACGAGATTCACGTAGGACGACCCCGCGGAGGCCATGAAGCCCTCCACGTCATTGGCCAGGTCCAGGCCGCGCACGTCGGAGCTCTGCACCGGCGCCACCGCCGCCGCGAAGGCGCGCTGCCCGCTGTTCAGGCCGCTGTTGCACGACACCTCGAACAGCTCGTTGCACGGGTCACCCACGAAGGTGCCATAGTCGTCTCCCCAGTAGTCGTACCCGAGGATGTCGTCGAAGCCGCCCAGCCCGTGCGCGAATACGACGGGGTAGGTGGTCTTCTCCGCGGCGGTGGCCGGGCCCGCGACACCCAGGACACCGAGCGTCAGGACTGCAAGGAACAGCGGCTGTTGCTTCATGGGGGACTCCTGTCTTTGGGAGGAACGCCTGCTGCAACCGATGCACGTCGGAACAGAACCCCGGGAGCCGGCCTCACTCGGAGGCACCCCTGCGACTCAGCCCATCCCCACGACCGAGCGAATCCCGAAGAACGCGAGATCAGTGCCTCAGGATTGATTCCAGAGTCAATACATCGCGCCGCGTTGGCGTCACGCGGCAATCCCCTTCTGTCGGGTGTCGCACTGCGTTGTCTGTGATTGCGCGGTGCGTCGTCTTGTTGCGTCAATCGTTACGCACTGCGTCGCCCTGTGAGGACACGCCTCGCGCGCGTCCCTCGAATGGGGCGCCCCCCGTCGCCGGAGCGGTCAACGGGGGGCGCGGGCGGGGCCTTACGGCTCCACGGGCGTCTGCTGGATGCGCCAGATTTCTTCCGCGTACTGCTTGATGGTGCGGTCCGAGGAGAAGATGCCGGCGCGCGCCACGTTGATGATGCACTTGCGCGTCCAGTTCTCGGTGTCCTGGTAGGCGCGCACGACTTCGTCCTGCTTCGCCGCGTAGGCCGCGAAGTCCGCCAGCACCAGGTAGCGGTCCTCGTCCAGCAGGCTGTCCACCAGCGGCTTGTAGAGGGCGCGGTCCTCCGGGGAGAAGAAGCCGGTGGAGATGAGGTCCAGCGCCTCGCGCAGCTCCAGGTTCTTCTCGTACTCGTCGCGCGGCCGGTAGCCGGCGCGCTTGCGGGCAATCACCTCGTCGGCGGTGAGGCCGAAGAGGAAGAAGTTCTCGTCGCCCACCGCCTCGCGAATCTCCACGTTGGCGCCGTCCAGCGTGCCCAGCGTCAGCGCGCCGTTGAGCATCAGCTTCATGTTGCCCGTGCCGGAGGCCTCCATGCCCGCCGTCGAAATCTGCTCGGACACGTCCGCGGCCGGGATGATGCGCTCGGCCAGGCTCACCCGGTAGTTGGGGGCGAACACCACCTGCAGCCCCGTCGTCCCCGCGTCGCTGTTGACCACCTCGGCGATGCCGTTGATGAGCCGGATGGTCAGCTTGGCCAGGTGGTAGCCCGGCGCCGCCTTGGCGCCGAAGAGGAACGCGCGCGGGTGGATGATGGTGCTCGGGTCCCTGCGCGCCCGCATCCACAGCGCGACGATGTGCACCGCGTCCAGGAGCTGGCGCTTGTACTCGTGCAGGCGCTTTATCTGCACGTCGAAGATGGCGTCCGGGTTGAGCCGCACCGAGCGGATGTCCCGGATGTGGTTGGACAAATCCTCCTTGTTGGCGCGCTTCACGTCGCGGAACGCCTTGCGGAAGGCCGGGTCCTCCGCGTGCGGCTCCAGCTCGCGCAGCTTGTCCAGGTTGGTGGCCCAGCCCTCGCCGATGCGGGACGTAATCAGCTTGGACAGCCGCGGGTTGCACCACGCCAGCCACCGGCGCGGCGTCACGCCGTTCGTCTTGTTGTTGAAGCGCTCCGGATACATGGCCGCGAAGTCCGGCAGCACGTCCCGGCGCAAGAGGTCCGTGTGCAGCGCCGCCACGCCGTTGATGCTGTGGCTGCCCACCACCGCCAGGTGGGCCATGCGAATCTTCTTCTCCGGCCCCTCCTCCACCAGGCTCATCCGCTTCAGCTTCTCCTGGTCATAGGGGTAGCGAATCTGCACCTGGCGCAGGAAGCGCTGGTTGATTTCGTAGATGAGCTCCAGGTGCCGGGGCAGCAGCCGCTCGAACAGCGTCGCCGGCCACTTCTCCATCGCCTCCGCCAGGAGCGTGTGGTTGGTGTAGCCGAACACCGCCTGCGTAATCGACCAGGCCTCCTCCCAGCCCAGCCGCTTCTCGTCCACCAGCACGCGCATCAGCTCCGCCACGCCGATGGCCGGGTGCGTGTCGTTGAGCTGGATGGCCGCCTTCTTGGGGAAGTCCCTGAAGTCCGTGTGGTTCTTCAGGTAGCGCCGGACGATGTCGGCGATGGAGCACGCGACGAAGAAGTACTGCTGCTTGAGGCGCAGCTCCTTTCCCGCCTGGAACGCGTCGTTCGGATAGAGGACCTTGGAGATGACCTCCGAGTCGTTCTTCTCCACGACGGAGCGCTCGTAGTCGCCCGCGTTGAACAGCAGCAGGTCGAACTCCTCGGACGCGCGCGCCTGCCACAGCCGCAGGGTGTTGACGGTGTCATTGTGGTAGCCGGCGATGGGTGTGTCGTAGGGGACGCCGACCACCGTCTTGCCGCCCACCCAGCGCGCCACGGGCCTGCCGTCCGGACCCTGGTGGTGCTCCACGCGTCCGAAGAAGCGCACCGGCACCGCCTTCTCCGGCCGGACGATCTCCCACGGGTTGCCGAACTTGAGCCACTCGTCGGCGCGCTCCACCTGGTAGCCGTCGACGATGTCCTGCGTGAAGATGCCGAACTCGTAGCGGATGCCGTACCCCATGCCGGGGTAGCCGAGCGTCGCCAGCGAGTCCAGGAAGCATGCCGCCAGGCGCCCCAGGCCGCCGTTGCCCAGGCCCGCGTCGGGCTCCATCTCCAGGAGGTTGGTGAGGTCCACGCCCACTTCGCGCATGGCCTCGGACGCGGCGTCGTGCATGCCCAGGCTCAGCAGGTTGTTGCCCAGCGCGCGCCCCAGCAGGTACTCGGCGGACAGGTAGTAGGCGCGCTTGACGTCCTTCTCGTAGTAGGTGCGCGCGGTGCGGACCCAGCGGTCCGCCAGCCTGTCGCGCACCGCGAGCGACAGCGCCATGAAGCGGTCGTGCGCGGTGGAGGTCTCGTAGTTCTTCCCACGCGAGTAGCGCACGTGGTCCAGGAAGGAGCGACGCATGGACGTCGCATCGCGCCCGGTGCGGCCGCCATCGTCAGTGGCGTTCGTCGCTGCGGGACGGGGCTGCGGGGAAGCAGAGGCGGGAGAGGCCATGTCGCGAGAGGTCTCCATCCGGGTGTGACTTCGGGTGGGAAGAAGGGTGATGCGGGGTGTCAGGGTATCGCAGCCCTGGCGGACATCGCATGGGAAAGCGCGGAGCCAGGAAGAGGGAGGATGCTCCCTGGGAAGGACCTGGGACGTCCAGGAGGGATGCGCGACGCGTGTCCATCCGCCCGCTTTCCCACAACGCGCGCGTGGAACGGGCGCCCGTGGCCGGCCGGTTTGATGTAGAAATCAACGCTCATGGCCTTCGCGAAGAATGACTTGGACCAGCGGCTCGCGCTGGTGCGGCCCGAAGACACGGTCCGCGGCCTCATCTTCAACGCGGTGCTGACGCTCGCGGAGAAGCAGCTGGGGCCGGACACCGCCGCCCGGCTGCGGGAGCCGCTCTTCAAGCGCTCGCCGGTGGACTTCTTCTCGTACTCCGCCGTGGACGCCATCCGGTTGCTGTACGCCACGTCGGAGGCGCTCGAGAAGGCGGGGCGCTTCGGCACCCAGGAGGACGCGGTGCGCGCGTGTGGCGCCGCCGCGGTGACGGGCTTCTTCTCCTCCACGGTGGGCCAGACGCTGACGCGGTTGATTGGCAAGGGAGACCCCAAGCGCCTCCTGTCCAACGCGCCCACCGCCTACTCCACGTTGGTGAGCTACGGGCGCCGGGAGTACACCGTGGTGTCGGAGCGCCACGTGCGCCTGTCCTTCCATGGCGACATGCAGCCGGTGCAGTTCCACGAGGGCGTGCTCCAGGAGGCCCTGAAGGCCATCCAGTGCAAGGGCACCGTGGTGGGCACGCCGCACGGCTACTTCGCGGCGGACTACGACATCGTCTGGGAGTAGTCCGCGCCGGGCCTCGTGAAGCGGGCTCAGGGCGCCGCGGGGGCCTGTCCGGCGACGGCGGCCAAGGAGACGACCTCCATCTGTCCGGCCAGCTCCTGCGCCTTGGCGAGGAAGTCCGGCAGGAGCGTCTTGGGCAGCGGGTCCGCGCGGGGGAACTGCTGGTTGAGCGGGTTGGTGTACCCGCCGCCGCGCTTCATGCCGAAGTGCAGGTGCGGCCCGGTGGAGCGGCCGGTGTTGCCCGAGTAGGCGATGACCTGCTTCTGGCTGACGCGAGCGCCCGCGCGCACGCCCTCGCCCAGCTTCGACAGGTGCATGTACTGCGTCTCGAAGCCGTTGGCGTGGCGCAGCACCACCATGTTGCCAGCCGCGCCGGCCCAGCCCGCCTGCGTCACGGTGCCGTCCGCCACGGCCCACACGGGCGTGCCGATGGGCGTGCCGTAGTCCACGCCGTTGTGGTTCTTCAGGTACTGGAGCACCGGGTGGAAGCGCGAGCCGAACTTGCTGGTGACGTGCGCGTACTTCAGCGGGCTCTTGAGGAAGGTCTTCTTCGCGCTGGCGCCGTCCGCCTGGAAGTAGTTGGGCTGCCCGTCCGGCAGCACGTAGCGGTAGACCTTCTTGGGGCCGACGAGGCCTCCCTGGTACTGGGCGGCGAGCACCTCGCCGTAGCGCAGCACGCGGCCCTTGGAGACGAACTTCTCCACCAGCGCGCGCGCGGTGTCGCCCTTGCGCACGTCCCGGTAGAAGTCGATATCCCACGCGAACACGTCCGCCAGCACCATGCCGATGGCCGGGTCCTCGCCCGCGTCCACCGCCGCCTCGTAGAGCGACGTCTGGATTTCGAGCGAGACGACGGACACCTGCTTCTCCACCTCAATGGAGCGCTTGCTGCCCACGTACTTCTCGCCGTCGCGGCGCACCTGCCACTCGTCGACCAGGCTCTGGCGGTAGTCGAAGAAGTCCAGCTCGCCGTCGCGCAGGACGATGCGGAACTGGTCGCCCACGCGGGACTTGCGGAAGTCGAACACGCCTTCCAGCGCGGAGATGACCGCGGTCACCTGGGCGTCGGGTAACTGGGCCTCATGCAGCGCGCCCGCCAACGTCTGGCGCGGTTCGATGCGGCGGTTCTTGATGTCGTACCGGACGGCGGCCTCGGAAGCGGAGGACACGGTCAGCACGGCGGCCAGGGCGAAGAGGGGGGCAAGTCGCATGGGGCGGGGAGCGAGTGTAGTGGACACCCGTGCCCCTGCCCAACTGGCGGCTCTGGTTTTTCCCGAGCCTGCCTGCCCGGCTGCTCCACCCCGTCGTCAATTCCGGCGTCGGCGCCGGGCCGTGAGCAGCAGCGCGCCGAGCAGTCCCAGGGGCCACGCGAGGCCCGCGCCTCCGCCTCCGAAGCTGGTGCAGCCGGAGTGCATCCCCGGACGTCCGAAAGACTTGTCGGTCCCCGCGTCCGGTTCACCCGCGTCGGGGAGGGGGCCCGCGTCGGGAGTGCCTGCGTCGGGTTCCTCCGTGGCCTTGGGGCGCGCCGTGATTCTCACCAGGTCGGTGGCGGTGACATCCGCGACGCTGACGGTCAGCTCGAACTCCAACTCCATCACTTGTGCCACGGTGGGGGCCGTGAAGCCCGGCCTCTTGGTGTTCGCGCCTTGAAGGGCCACTGGGGGGCCGGACAGTTGTCGCCAGGAGAAGGCGAGGGGCGCGAGGCCCACGTCGGAGCTCAGAGAGCCGTCGAGCTCCACCGGGGCGCCGCCGAGGACGCTCTGGTCTTCTCCAGCGAAGGCGCGCGGTAGGCATGGGCCCGTGGTCTCCTCGACTCGCGCGAAGAAGGGCGGACTCTCGGTGCCCTGCACGGTGATGTTGTCGATCTCCCACCCATGCGCCTCGAAGACCACGGCGGACCCCAGGCGGAAGCGGAACTTCACGTTTCCGCTCAGCTTCGTGCCGAAGTCCAGGGTGACCTTTTCGCTCCCGGGCCAGTCCTTGTTCTGCCCGGCGTAGGCGGGGCTGCCTCCCAGCGGGTTGCCCGTCCCGGATTCAAGCGGTCCCCTGTAGCCGACGTCGATGAGGCTCGAGACATCCGTCCACGTCTTGCCGGGGGCCTGGAGGAACTCGATGACTCCACCGTTCCAGTATTCGAAGGCGCCGGTCCTCGCGTCCCTCCTGAAGTCGAACCAATGGCGGTGCTCGAAGCTCAGGGAGAACGGTGTCCCCGATGGGATGACCAGCGTGGGTGACTCCAGCACCGTGTCCGCGAAGTCGTAGTGGTCCGCCGCGAACCAGACCTTCTCGCCGTTGTGGATGGGCGAGTCCACGACGCGCCACGCCTGCGTGGGCCGACCTCCCAGCACTTCGGTGCGCCACGGCGTGCGAAGGCCCTCGACCTTGTCCAGGTGGGAAGGCGCCAGGTCGTAGTGGGTCAGCACGGAGCGCGGCTGCTCGACGCGCGGCTCGCAAGCCTCGGCGCTCTCCAGGACGAGCGTGTAGTTCCCGACGCGGGAGCCCACCCGCGTCGAAGCGAGCGCGATGGGGATGGCCACCGAGGTGGACTTGAATGGCTCCACCCGACCGATGGGGAACGTGGTCCCCTCGGGGAACGACAGCGTGGCGTCAGCGCTGGAGATGCGCAGGGTCCCATCCGTCGACGCGACCGGACCGTGGTTCCAGAGGACGACCTCGACGATGCCCTGCTCCGAGGCGTCGAGCAGCCCATCCTGGTCGCACGAGCGCGCGCCGTCCTTCACCTCCACGGACTCCAGCCGCAGGTTCGAGTGGGCCCGGCCGTCCTCGACGACCTCGGTGAACTCCTCGGAGTCGTAGGGAGGTGACACGGCGCAGGTGCCCGCCCCGCGACGCGCGAAAGCGTGGGCCAGCACCTGCATGTCCCGGGGGGCATCATTCGAAATGGCGGCCATGAGCAGCGCGTCTCGCTGCTGCGTGAAGGTGACGTCCATGGGCGCCGTCTTCATGCTGGTGACGACGTAGTCGGCCATGCGCCGCCGGGCCTCGTCGAAGGAGGCGATGCGAGGCGCGCTTCCTCGCGTCTCCTCGAGCAGGGCTTGATACGCGTCGAAGAGCAGGGAGGCCCAGACCTCCCCCGCGTTGTGCATCTGCGAGTTCTCCAGGCCGTTGTCACGCAGGTAGGGTTGGTCGGGCAGCGCCACTCCATTGGCGAGGTGGCGGAACCGGAACCCGTTCTTCGTGAGGTCTCGCGAGTAGGGGGACCGGCGGACGCCGTAGTAGGTGCTGTCACCGAGGAACTGCGCGGCATAGCCGCCAATGGCATAGGTGCCATCGGCATCGTCCCCTTCCCGAACCATCAGGTGCAGGGCCAGGAAGTCGCTCCAGCCCTCGCCCATGGCCCGGCATTGGGGCGTGGTGCAGTCGATGAGGCGGCGGGACATCACATGCCCCCACTCGTGCGCCACGATGGTGTTGTCGAGCGAGGCATCCCGCTCGGGAAGCGTGGCGCGAGACATGGTGCCCGAGAGCGTGCCCCGGGTGAGCAGCTCCTTGAGCGCCAGGCCGGTTTCGTAGGTGACGGAGAGGACGGGGATGGTGGCGGTGAGCGTCGCGTCCACGTCGAACATCTCCGGCGGGGGCTCGCCGGGCGTGTGATTGATGATGATGAGCCCCGCGGCCTGGGCATTCTGGGCGTTCACCGCCTTCAGTTCGTAGAGGCAGGTGCCCCGGTCGGCCAGGACGATGGCGCCGACGACGTCGTTCTGGAGCGGCTCGCAGGCGTCGGCCGTCGGATTTCCACTGTCCACGGCGAGCACCAGCGGGAGCTCGAGCAGGTTGAAGTCCTGTGCGCCGAACTCCGCCTTGCCTGTCTCGTAGGGCCCCCCCGAGGTGTTGAACGAGCGGGTCTCCGAGGTTGCCCAGACCGAGAACTCCAGCCGGGGAGAGAGCCCGTCCCGAGGGACATAGGCGACCGCCCGGTTGCGCGGACGTGCCACCTCCCGCTCCTGGTTCTGGGTCTCCGCCAGGAGCGCATCTCCGGCCTCCCCCAACGGCCCTTGATTGACGTCCTGGGCATTGCCCGCGGCCTCGTCGAAGCCCGAGTCGTGGAAATAATCGTGGAGCCAGTTGGTGGTGTAGAAAAGCTGCGCCACCGAGGCGGCGGCCTGCGTCGAGCTGCTCAGCGGACCTGCGTTGGTGTCATACACATGCGGGAAGTCCCGGGTGCCCGGTGTCACCAGGGCGCGTGTGTCCCGGCCGTCGGTGTAGCCGTCCGGGTCGAAGTGGTCGGCATAGGCGCGCACGTTGTTGCCGGAGGTGAAGGTCGCTCCTGGCGGTAGCCACGGGGCGACTTCGCCGGAGCCAGGGGAGGGGCGTCCCTCCACGGTGACCTGGCGAGGCGACGTGAAGCCGGGCTCGACACCGTCGGGGATGCCCGTGGGATGCGGCGTGAAGTCGACCTGGGGGCCATCCAGCGGAGTCCCCTCCGCGTCGGCCCAGACCCGATAGGTATAGGCGTCACTCGCGGTCCGGTCCTCGCGCAGGAGCACCTCTCCGGTGTCCGCGTGAATCACGTAGGCGTCGCCATGGAGGCGCGCGTCCCCGGCGCGCCTGGAGAGGATATCCACCGCGTAGGCGGGAACCAGCTGGCCGGCCACGGGGTGGTAGAGCGGCGTGACGCGGGCGGGCGTCACCAGGGCGATGCCGGTGTGCTGGAGGGCGCCGCCGGACGCCACCTCGAAGAGGGGCTGCCCGGGACGCGTCAGCCCCACTTGTCTGACCTCTCCCGCGAGCGACAGCCCATGGGAGTCTCCCAGGGCCTTCAACACCGCCTCGGAGGGGGGATGCCTGAAACGCGCGTCCTTCAGCACCTGGTCCACGCCGTGATGCAGGTTCCCGGTGAGCGCCACCAGCTCCAGGTCTCTCGTCATGAGCACCTTCAGCTCCGTGCGAGCCACCTCCAGTCCCGCGACGCGCTGCCGGAAGAAGACGATGATTCCACCCCGGCCCACATCATGGACCTGATGGACATACGCGGCTTCCAGGTCCGCGGGGGAAAGTCCATACACTTGCGCCTGTTGCTCAAGGTAGGCGCGGGCCGCGGCTTCGGGCGTGTCATGACGGTGTCCCAGGCCCGCCGTGTCACTCCGCTCCGCCCAGAGCATGGTGGGAACTCCGCGCTCCGCATCCCGCGACACGACTGTCACGGCATGCGGAGCGTGTGAGGACTTTCCGACCTGTGCATCCAGGTCGGGAGTGCTGCCCGTGGGTGGCTCCACCGCGCACCCGCCGAGGAAGGCCAGGGCCAACACGACGGCGGACACACGGCTTCTAGGACTCTTGGGCACTTGACCCCCCCACGGGTTTGCACCAGTCCCACGAGGGGACTCCAACTGTCACTGGCAGATATCCGTGTCCCGCAGCCGGTTGATATGGCCTACGGCATTGCCTGCCAGTGAGCGAGCGTACATGCCGCCGACCCAGCTTCCGGCATTGAAGCTGACGTGTGCATTTGGTGCAAGGACTGTTCCGTAGAAACCATAGTCAAATGCGGTGAGTGAGGTGGCCTGCGGAAAGTTGAAGAGGATTCCGCTCTCGTCGATGCCGCCGCTGAAGACATGGCCAAAGTTGCTGAAGCGGGCGGAGGTCCCCCGGACGTTGATGATGGCGAGCGAGTTCACGGGCGCTTCGACGGAAAGCAGCGTCGCGTTCGTGAAGCTCTCTGCCTCGACCCAGAAGACATTCACCTTGGGGTGGGTGCCACGCAGCAGGATTCCGCCCCAGCTCTCCACGGTGGTGGTGCCCTGAACGGGAAGGGCGGCCAGGCGGGTGGAGAGCGTGCGCAGGGCGGCTCCTCTGGCGGCGAAGTCGACGGGCGTGCCACGACTCGCGGAGCCGCGCTGGATGCTGAGGGTTCCTTGAGGGATGAGCTGGCCTCCGTACCTGGCATCACCCCAGACGGTGCCATTGTTCAGGTTCAGGTTGATGCCCGCCACCAGGATGTTGTCGGTGTCGGTGTCCGGCAGCTTCCAGCCCACCCGGAAGTCCTTCAGGAAGATGCTGCCGCCGGCCGCGATTCGTCCTCCGACATCGATGCCCTGTTTGTAGTCCTCGAGTACGAAGAGGTTGTAGTCATTGAGGCGAACCTGGAGACAGTTCGCGACAGGCGCCTCCAGGACCGTCACGGAGATGCTCGTGGTCACATCCGCGTTGCGGACCACGATGGTGGCGATGCCTGGGGCCCTGCCGGTGACGACGCCCGCGGTGGTCACCGTGGCGATGCCGTCATTCGAAGACGAGTACAAGGTTCCCAGCGCCTGGGCGGTGATGTTCCGTTGGACGCCGTCACTGTAGAGGCCGGTGACTCCCAGGTGGCGGGTCGACCCGGGCCCATGAATGACGCCGTCTCCATTGGTGACGGACATGGAGGTCAGTTGCGCCGATGAGACGATGGGAAGGACGACGGCTTCCGCGCTCACCATCTGTCTTTGCGCGCTGATGGCGGTGACAGCCAACGACAGCGAGCCGATGGCATGGGCCGGAATCTGGAATGAGGTGGTGAAGGGGGCCTGTTCGATGATGACCGCCTTTCCCGCACCCATGACATAGGCCACCATGGGGACGAAGCCGCCCGTGCCCTCCAGAACCACGTTCACCGTGCCGCCTGGGCTCACTGGGGTTCCTGGGGCAGGCGAAACAATGCGGATGCCACCCGCGAGCACGCTCGGACCACGCGGTGCTGGCGGCTCATCGGGCCTTGTCTGGGCCTGGGAGGGCTCGAACCACTCGGGGTCGGGGCCCTCGTCGGAAAGCAATGCGACGCTGCCGCCTCCTCCGCCCGTGCACAGGGGGGGGGCGCTGGGGGCGGGGAGTGAAGGGTCGAAGGAACCGCCATTGATGGGACTGTTGAGCAACTGGATGATTCGCGTGGTGACCGCGGCGTTGCTGGGCGCCTTGAAATGCTCCAGGTCCAGGGCGGTGGCGCTCATCTGGAAGGTCGTCGTCCCCGCATCGGAGGCTCCCCCCCGTTGGTCCATCTCGGAGGCGAACAGGTCGAAGTCCTGGTTGCAGAACAGCCTGCTGGGCTGGACATTGCTGGCGGGGAGTCTCTCGATGTTGGCGCGCATGATGAGATTCCAGTACGCCGGAGGCAGGAGGTCGTCCGTCAGCGGATGGTACTTCTCCATCTTGTCGTACAACACCTTGAGCTTGTCGAAGACGAGCCCCCGTGCCTGGGGCCTCTCGATGTTCATGGCATTGCGAGTCACCAGGACGTGAGAGGGAATCACGGTCGGTCCCGCGTCAGCGACAAGGATGGGGTTGTTGAGCTGCAGGTCATCGATGGCGAGCGGTCCCGCATCGGCGCCCGCGTCGGCGGCGCCGATGGAGATCTGGAAGTTCTTTTCCAGATCATTGACGACCGTCTGCCACTCGTTGGGGAAGACGAGCTTCATGTTGTTGCGGAGGTCAACCATGGCATTCGCCATGCGCGAGCCCCCATGGGGGGTGTTCAGATAGATGATGCGGTTGAGATCTCCCTTTCCGAAGTTCAGTGCGTTCTTGTAGTTGGTCCACCTGGCGTACCGGCGAACCATCACTCCGCCCATGCCATGGGCGAGTGTGTCCACACGGGTCACCGCGGTGCCCTTCAGGCGCATCTCCAGCAGGGCCTCTCTCACCGTATTCGCGAAGACATTCCTGTTCGCGGGTGAGTCGATGCTTTCCGAGTTGGTCGCCGAATAGTCCGCACAGGTCACGTCGAGGTAGTCCTCACGGGAGATTCCCGCGTTCCACTCCCAGAACTCACAGTTCGACCAGATGTCATGAATGGCGACCACGGGTGGCCGGACCACGATGAGCTCGTGCGTGTCCGCGAAGCTGGCGCCGCTGACCGGGGTGTACGTCGTGGCGAGGCCCACCGTCCGCTGGGAGCTCTTGGTGTCACCGGGAGCAGGCAGCCCGGGGCGGTTGAAGTCCTCCGGCGCCGTGTACAAGGCAAAGGCGTAGTATTGTCCCGTGGAGATTTGCTGGACAGGCACGGTGACGATGTTGGTGGGAGCGGCGGTGCTGCCCACCGCGCCGAGCCCCCCGTTCGCGGGAATCTGGGTGTCGCCCAGCTTGAAGACCATGGAGCCGGGGCCGGGGAGTCTGGCGCGCAGCAGGACGATGGTCGCGCCGTCGGCGGCGACCGAGCTCGCCGCGGTGCCGAGTGCGGCGAGCCGGGGCAGGTTGGTCTCCACCGTCTCATGGTGTGTATCAATGAGGATGGGGTTGGGATCAATCACCTCCAGGCTCGAGAAGGCGATGTTGTCGATGACCACCGTGGAGTCGAGGATTCCATCCTCGAGGTCGCGAATCTCGAACACGAGCGTGACCTGACCTCCACCCGAGATGGCGACGTTGACGGTCTTGAAGTCGGTGATGCCCGCGTCGGGGTAGACCTGGGTGCCGTGCGGATAGGTGACCGGGAAGTAGTCGACGCCGGACGGGTCGTCCGCGAGCAGCGAGTCGAACTGGGTGTTGCCCGCGCGCGTCTTGGAGGCATCGAAGAAGTGGGCGCTGTTCACCGACGTCTGTTCAATCAGCCGTGGGAGTCCTTGCCCTTCCGTCACCTGCGCGGTGAACTGGTCGTTGTACAGGCTGCCGATGAAGTCAGGGGATTCGGCGCTTAGGAAGCGGTAGTCGAAGGACAGGCGGGTCATGCCCGGCCGGACGTTGAACGTGAGGCGGAGGGTGACGACGTCGCCAGCGGTTCCTGGCGGCGCGAAGTCAGTGCCTGGCTCGGGCACCCGGACGCGGTCGTTGACGTAGCCGGTGCTCAGGACGACCAGGGAGTTGCCCTTCCGGGGCAGGATATCCCCGAAGTTGGGCAGGACCACCGCGGCCTCGGCGGCGGGGGTGGTCAGCTGCCCGCTGACCAGGGAGCCCGCGGGAAGGTCGAGCGCCGTGGCCATTTCGGTGAAGGTGGCGAGCGTGGCTCCTGTTGAGGGCCGCACCAGATACCGGCTCGCGATGCGCTGGCGCTCCAGGTCGGGCTCCGCGCGCAAGGCCTTGGCGTGCCGCGGTGGCGGTTGGGGCTCGGGGAGGCTGGCGTCACCACACGCCACGGACATCGCGACGACGAGCGGGAGCAGGAGAACGGTGCGCGTCTGCATCAGGTTCACTCCGGTGCGTTGAGCGGGTAGGGCCGGTCGACTGCGTCATTCAGTGGGCGACAACGGGCACGGCCACCCGGTGGTCTCACACCAGGTGGCCGGCCATCTGGGGATGTGTCTTCAGCCTGGAGCGAGGCGCTCAGCCGTGGAGCGCCCCGTGGGGGGGCCTCTACTTGCGCCTGGCGGCCAGTTGGTAGTCGCGGTGCCACTTGCCCGGCAACGTGGCCAGGACGTTGGGGTTCTTGCGGGTCATCGCGATGGACTCGTACTTCCGCTGAATCTGGCCGTCGCCCACGACGAAGCCATTGGCATACACGACGGTCTGGTCCGCGCCGAGCGCCAGCTTCTCCGTGTCCGAGCCGACCTTCACGTTGTACACCTTGCCGGCGTACGGCTCGCGGCTGACCTCCACGAGCTTGCTGGGGCCCGCCTTGGTCAGGACCACGTCGCCCTTCTTCAGGGCCCTGGCCTGGACCATGCCGCGCGCCATGACCTGGATGGGGTGCATCTCCGTCATCAGCAGGCTGCGGCCGGCCTCGCTGCGGATGCGCACCATGGGAACGGTCTCCGTGCCGATGGCCGTGTCCATGACGGTGAGCGACGGCTGATGCGGGTTGAGCACCCGGTCTCCAGCCTTCAGGGCCTCCACCGGCGCCGTCTTGCCGGCGGCCAGTTCGATTTCGGTTCCCGCGGCCAGGCAACTGTTCGTGACGGTGATGGGCTTGAAGCTCTTCGCCAGCCTGGGGAGGTCCTCATTGGTCAACGTGACGGAGGTCTGGTACGTCAAGTTGTTCGCATCCGTGATGGGGATGACGATCTTCAGCGTCAGCTTCACGTCGTCCTGCACCTGACGGCAGCCGTCATCGAAGAAGGCGGCGTAGGCGCCCGTCAGGTCCCAGGAGAAGGTCTTCTTGTCCGCGCTCAGGGCGGTCCGGTTCCAGAACTGCCCCATCTTCGCCTCGATGAGGTTCCCATCCGTCACATCGCAGCCGCCCCCGGCGTTGGTGAGGATGAGCCTGAGGTGCCCCACGTCGTAGGTCGCCATGCCGGCGGCCAGGTCGGTCTTGAACTGGTTGATCTTCGCCTGGTCGAAGACGTGCTCGGGCGTCGTGAGGACGATTTCCCCCTTCAAGGGCATCTTGATGGCCTGGGGCGTGCCCGTCAGGTCGTAGTCGCAGTCCTGGGTCCAGGTGCGGTTGAGGCACACGGAGATGAGGTTGTCATTGAGGACCGTGTCCACGGGGGCGTAGATGGTGGCGGGCGACACCCCGGGCCGGATGGAGGTGGTCCCAGGGGGCGTGCCGAACTCGGAGAAGAGATACGAGTCCTTGAACCCGTCCTCGGAGTCCTCCACCTTGTAGGTGGAGACGCGGTAGCGCCCCAGCCGTGTGAGCGCCAGGTTGGCCTCCGCGGAGGCCGTCAGGTGCTCACCCCCGTCGAACTCCTCGACCCAGGCGAGCGCGCTCAGCGGATACCCTGTCACGTCCGTGAAGTTGGCGTCCGTATAGGTGTAGTAGGAGCCCCCGGGGATGGTGGAGGTGGCGGTGACGGAGCCGTCGTTGGCTTCCTTGGTGCCCTCACCCGCGTTGGCCTGGTCGAAGGCATGAACCTCCTTGATTTCGGCGGACGGTGCCAGGTCGCGCCCCTCGGGCGGGAGCAGCCCCGGTGCGTGGCCTTGCGCGACATGCTCCCGGTGTCGCTGCTCCAGGGCCTCGAACAGGTACGGCGAGTTCTGGGGCGTCTTGCCCGCGAGCTTGAGGCGCGCCAGCGCGAAGCGGTACTGCGCGGGGTCCGCCAGGTTCAGGCGGATGCGGACGTCGGGCCTGGCGATGCCGTGCAGGTATCGCTGGTCATCCTGATAGGTGGCCCACTCCTTCTGGGTCAGCCGCGTCGCGTCGCCGAGTCCCCGAGCGGTGCGACCGAAGTTCGCGATCTGCTCTTCTCGGGGGGTGGACGTGCATCCCGACAACAGCGCCAGGCACGCGGTGCTACCCATCACCAGAAAACGACGCATTCGAAACATGGTGTTTCCTCCTCCGCTTGGGACGGCTTTCACTGACACACTTCCTCGAAGTCGGGGCAGCAGTCGTTGAACTCCAGACAGCTGGGGTCGCAGAAGCAGCCATCCGCGGCCTGTCCACACAATCCCTTGCAGCTCGCGGTCTCCTCGATGCAGTGATAGTTGCCCTGGCTCAGGTCACTGAAGAGCAGCACGTTCGGAGAGCCTTTGAGGTCGCTCACGCAGCCCAGCGTCGCGGCGGCCTTGAGGTTGGTATCAATCTGCGCGGGCGTGGCGGTGGGGCGGGTGCTCAAATACTGGGCCACGGTGCCGGCCACGTGAGGGCTGGCCATGGAGGTGCCATCATCGACCTGGGTCTCCACGGCGCCGCCAATCCATGCGCCCAGGATGCTCACTCCCGGGGCGAAGAGGTCCACGCAAGACCCCCAGTTGGAGAACCCGGCGCGGACGTCGTTGTCGTCGATGGCCGCGACGGTGATGGCCGCGGGCTCGCTGGCGGGGGACTGGGTGCAGGCGTTCAGGTCATCATTGCCCGCGGCGACCACGACGGGGATGCCTCCGTTCACCAGGTTGGCCACCGCGGCGTTGACGGGTGGGTAGAGCGAACCGGTGAGGCTCATGTTGGCGACACAGCGCGCGGACTGCGCACGACAGTCGGTCTGGACGAAATCCAAGCCGGCGATGATTCCCGCCCAGCTGCCCAGTCCATTGCAGCGCAGCACCCGCACGGGGTGGAGGGTGGCCTCCCGGGCCATTCCATAGGTGGTGCCCGCGAGCGTGCTGGCCACATGCGTGCCATGGCCATGGCAATCAGCGATGCCCCGACCATCCAGGATGAAGGTCTCGTAGGTGCCGATGCGGCCCGTGAACTCGGAGTGCTCCAGGTTGAGGCCTGTGTCGAGCACGTACGCATGGACGCCCGCGCCCGTGTTGCCGTAGTCATTGAAGTGGCCGTCGTGGCCCTTGCGCTGGTCCGAGCGGTCGACGCCATCCGCGGGGCTCGGATAGACGGCGCTGAGCGAGACCTGCTGATTCTCCTCGATATACGCCACGCCGGGCTCCCGGCGCAGCCTGTCGAGCTGCGCTTCATCCAGTCGCGCGGCGAACCCGGGGATGACGGTGTATGCGTGCAGCAGCGCGTTGTCGCCACCCGCGCGAGCGATTCGGCTCGTCACCGCTTCGATGGCCAGTCCGGTGACGCCCTCGGAGAAGACGACGACATACTCGTCGGGGATGCGGAGGTGGGCGGGCGCCTTGCCCAGGCGCGCGAGCTGGCGTGAAGTCGCGACGCCTTCGACGTGCGCCGGGGCGGACCGCTGCTCCTCGCAGCCGCTGCTCCAGCCGAGGGTGAGCAGCGCCAGCAGGGACAGCGCCTGGGGCTTGAGTCGATGAAGTCGGTGGGGGTTCGTCTGCTGAGGCCGCATGAGGGCTCCGCGGGTGGCGGGTATGGGAGTCCCGCGGAGCCGTGAGCACCGTCAGGACGCGCTTTGAGTGAGCCGGCGATGCCGAGGCTCCGCCGGGACCGTCAGGCTGGAGGGGTTGCGCGGTGGGGACCTGGGGACGCCCTGCCAAGGCAGCGCTCGCCAATGAATGACGCCCGCTGGAATCAACCTATGCAGAAATTCTCAATATTCACTTAGAGTGAATAGTTTCATTGAGGATGCGACTGAGGCTGAGGTTGATCCGGCTCTCCACGGTCCGCAGGACGCTGGTGAACTCCTGGGAGGAGAGGTCCAGGCGTTCCTTGAGCAGGCGTCGCGTCTCTTCATTCACGGTCTGCTGCGCGCTCTGGAGCCAGCGTGAGACGGTGGATTGGTTGACGCCGAAGAGCGCGCCAATCTTTGTCGTGGAGAGGTGGTCCACGAAGTGGAGCCGGAGCAGGTAGCGGTGCTCGCCAGGCAGGGTGGCGAAGGCGTCTTCCAGGGCCTGGCGGAACTCGTCGTGATAGCGCCGCCGGATGGCCTCGATTTCAGGGTCCGAGTCCTGGGCGGGGAGCAGTTCCATCAGGGCATCGCTCAGCGGGCCCTCGTCGTGAGGCTTTCGCAGCAGGCTCAGCGCCGTGCGCAGGCAGATGACCCGCACCCAGTTGGAGAGGGTGCCCCGGCCGGAGTAGTCGGCGATCTTCGGTGCCCCGTCGGTGCGTACCAGCAGCCGCTCCCGGACTCGCTGGCGGATTTCGTCGACCACCGCCGCGGACAGCCGCATGTGCGCGAGCGCCGAGGACAGGCCCGCCATGTGGTGCCGCTCGAAGGCGGCGAGCGCGGTGGGAAGGCTCTCGGCGCAGGCGCAGGCGAGGAAGAGGTCCGCTGGGACGAACTGGGAGAGCAGTTGCTCCAGCTTCTCTCCAGGCGCCTGTCGTGGAAAGTGCGTGGCCAGGTGACGGACGAAGCTGTCGGCACTCAGCGGGACATCTGGCCATTGTTCACACCCCGCCCTCCAACAGCGGAGCAACAGGTGCTCGAGGTGGTCGGGGGAGAGGGCTCCCTTGCCCTGACAACCCACACGCGCGAGGAATAACGCTGCGAATGCCAAGTCCCCCTCCTTCCCGCGCACCACTATACGGCGCGGACTGACTTTGCTGGCTATGCAGGTTAAGCTGGGTGAAGGTCGTCTTTGGGCATGAAATGGGGGAGCCCCAAGGTTTTCCGAAGGGCAGCCATTTCGTGCGAGTCTTCACTCGGGGTATGTCAGGGGGTGCCAAATCCTTTCAGCCAACTGCCTGTGCGAAGACGACGTGGTGGGCCTGATGGAAGGGCGGCTGGAGACAGGGGCACGGGCCCAGGTGCATCACCATGCCGCCGGATGCCCTGCCTGCCGTGAGTTGCTGGTGGCCGTCGTTCGCAGCGAGGCCTTTGCCGTGGACCCGGCTTCGGCGGAGCCGGTGCCTGCTCCGGAGCGAGGCCCTCCCCTGGGGGCGACGTGGAAGCCGCCGACGGAGCTGGACGAGTTCCGCCTGATGCGGCTGTTGGGGCGAGGTGGCATGGGGGCTGTCTACCTCGCGCACGACACCTCGTTGGACAGGCTGGTGGCGTTGAAGCTGAGCATCGCGCTCCAGCCGGACAGGAGCACCCTGGAGAGCTTCGCCATCGAGGCGCGCGCCATTGCCCGCATCAAGCACCCCAATGTCGTCACGGTGTTCCGAGCGGGGGAGGTCGCCGGGCGGCCGTACCTCGTCTACGAGTACGTGGATGGCAAGAGCCTGGCGGAGCTGAAGCCGCCGCTGCCGTGGCGGTACGTGCTCGACATCGCGGTGGGGCTCGCGCGGGGGTTGAGGGCCGCGCACCAGCGCGGTGTGCTCCACCGCGACCTCAAGCCGAGCAACGCCATCCTGGAGACGGACGGCACCATCAAGCTGCTCGACTTCGGCCTCGCGGCCTTCGTGGGGACGGACCACTGCACCCCCTGGGCGGTGCCCGGTGTCGTCGGCACGCCGCGCTACATGGCCCCGGAGACGCGCCTGGGCGCGCCCGCCACGCCGCAGAGCGACCTCTACGCGCTGGGGCTGCTGCTGTACGAGCTGTGCACGGGGACGGTGCCTCGAGCCTCGCGGCAGGCTCCCGCGGCCATGGGCCTTGCGCTGTCGGAGCGGGTGCCTGGAATCGCCCCCGACTTCGCGGAGGCCATCGAGCGCTGCCTCATGGAAGACCCCGTCGGGCGCTTCGGCCGGGCCGATGCGTTGTGTGTCGTGCTGGAGCGGCTGACCTCGGCGGGCTCCGACGCGGCGTTCCCTCCCGCGAGGTCCGCGTCAGCGCCGGAGCCGCGCCCCTGGGCGGCGCTCAATCCCGTCTGAGGTCCTCGCGGTTCCCCCGGGCGCGAGCGATGCGCCCGAGGGGAGGCGGAAAGCTACAGCTCGACCTTCTTCTCCGTCTGCGTCGTCCCGTCGAAGCGGAGCATCACGCCCTTGTTGTCATAGCGGGTGATGATGTTGACGGGCCTGCGCCAGAGGGACTGGAGGTTCTTGAGCGTCTCGCGCGCGTAGTCGCCCTTGAGGTCCTGGCCGTCGTGCTTGTGCGCGAGCAGCAGCTCCCCGCGGTTCTCGTGGTTGGCGTCCACGACCTCGATGATGGGCTGGCCGAAGTTGGTGAGCCCCTGGAGCAGCTTGCTCTTCACCTTGCGGAACTCGCGGTCCAGAATCTCCCACGAGTTGCGTTTGTCATTGAATCCATACACGAAGAGCTTCTGCTCCATCGCGAACTCGGGCGTCAGGAACGTGTCGATGAAGGTGATGTCGTTGTAGTGCTTGCGGACCTCGAAAATCTTCTCGCGGCCGGCGCCCGACTTCTTGTCCCAGGAGCGGCGGGCGCGCAAGTCGTCACACTCGTCCCACTCCTTGCCGAAGCGGCCCTTGTTCCACCGCTCCTCGATATCCCGCCACAGCTCGATGCCCAGCTTGTAGGGATTGATGGCGCCGGGACGCGTGCCCATGGTGCCGGAGTGGTGGTCCGCGTAGTCGATGATTTCGTCATCGCGCAGGGCGCGGCGGGTCATGATGGTGGAGTGCCAGTAGCTGGCCCAGCCCTCGTTCATGATTTTCGTCTGGCCCTGGGGCGCGAAGTAGTGCGCCTCCTCGCGCAGAATCGCGAGGATGTCCGACTCCCACGGCTCCAGCGGCGCCTCTTCCAGGAGGAAGAGCAGCACGTCGCGCTGGGGGCGCTCGGGGAACTTCTTGGCCCGCTGCTTCTCGTCCTCCACCTTCTTGCGCTGGGAGTCGAGGAACTCGGACGGGTTGATGTAGCCGCGCATGTACTCGCGGCCGACCTTGAAGCCCTCCACGCCCTCATTGGCCTTGAGCTCGTCCGCCGCGCGCTTGGGGTCCGGGTTGCGCCGGATGTGGGGCGAGTGCTGGTCGATGAGGTTCTCCAGACTGAGCGTGCGGTCGATGAAGTCCTCGACCTTCTCCACGCCAATCTTGTCCACCCAGCGGCGCACCCGCGTGGCGTGGTTGGCCATCTCGTCAATCATCCGCCGGTTGGTGTGGCGGAAGGAGAAGTTGTTCTTGAAGAAGTCGCAGTGTCCGTAGACGTGGGCCATGACCAGCTTCTGGTCCACCTCCGGATTGCTCTCCATCAGGTACGCGTAGCAAGGGTCATTGTTGATGACGAGCTCGTAGATTTTGCTGAGCCCGTACTCGTAGCCCTTGGCGAGCTGCTCGTATTCCATGCCCCAGCGCCAGTGGGGGTAGCGCGTGGGGAAGCCGCCGTAGGCGGCCACCATGTTCATCTCGTCGTAGGACACCATCTCGAAGACGGTGTCGAAGAAGTCGAGGCCGAACTCCTTCGCGTAGCCGTGGATTTCATCCCTCAGCGCGGCGAGGCGGGGTGTGAGGCTCTTGGGCATCGGGAAGTCGCTCCGAGGGGCACGTGGGGGAGGCCAGACGTCAGCGGCCCTTGCCGAGGAAGTCCTTGATGGACGCGTAGATGGCGTCCTTGTCCGCGATTTCGCTGAGCGCGACGTTGGGCGTGTCTCCCACCGCTTCGCGCAAATCCTTGATGAACTGACCGCTGCCGTAGGGGGACTCCACCTGTCCGTAGGCGAACTGGTTGACGTTGGGCAGCACGTCGTTGCGCAGCATCTCGATGCACTGGCGCGTGTCGTCCGCGCTCCAGTTGTCACCGTCGCTGAAGTGGAACGGGTAGATGTTCCACGCGCTCTTCGGGTAGTCCGACAGGATGATGTCCCGGCAGAGCTTGTAGGCGCTGGAGATCATCGTCCCGCCGGACTCGCGGGTATGGAAGAAGGTGTCGCGGTCCACTTCGCGCGCCACCGCGTCGTGGATGATGTAGCGCGCCTCCAGGCCCTTGTATTGGTGCCGCAGCCACGTATCGAGCCAGAAGCTCTCGATGCGGACGATCTCCTTCTGCTCGTCACCCATGGAGCCGGACACGTCCATCATGTAGATGATGACCGCGTTGGTCTCCGGCAGGTTCTGGAGCTTGTAGCTGCGGTAGCGGCGGTCTTCTCGCGTGGGGATGATGACCGGGCGCGCGGCGTCGTAGGTGCCCGCGGCGATCTGCCGCCGCAGGGCCTGCTTGAAGGTGCGCTTGAAGTGCCGGAGCGACTCCGGACCGGTGGTGTTGATGCCGGTGTAGCGAATCTTCTGGGTGACGAGCCGCTCGTTCTGGCGCCGCTCGATGTTGGGGAGCTGGAGCTCCTCGCCCAGGATTTGCGCCAGCTCCTCCAACGTGACGTCCACCTCCAGGGCGTGGTCTCCCTCGCCCTGGCCGGCCTGGTGTCCCTCCCCGGGCTCCACGGCCCCGGGGCCGAGCTGCTGACCCACCTCACCCTCGCCCTGTCCGACGCCGCCCTGCTCCTTGTGGCCGTACTTGAAGCGAGGGATGTCGATGAAGGGAATGGGGATGCTGATGGCATCCTTGCCCTTCTTCCCAATCATCTCGCCTTTCTGCACGTACTTGCGCAGGTTGGCTTTGATCTTCCCGCGGACGATCTGCTTGAAGCGGGAGTGGTCCTGGTGGATCTTCAAGGTCACGACGGCTCGCCCTTCTCCTGAGGTGGTTACTCCTTCGCGTCGCCGCGGGCGAAGATGCTCGCCACGAAGTTCAACACGTCGGTGGAGCAGATCTCGCAGTAGCCGTAGTTCTTCATCATCCGGTCCTTCACCAGGTCGATCTTCTCCTGGGTCTCCTTGTCCACGACGGAGGAGACGAGGTTCTTGAGCTTGATGCTGTCCTTCTGGTCCTCGAACAGCTTCAGCTCCAGCGCCTTGTGCAGCCGCTCGTTCGTCCGGTAGTTGAAGGTCTTCCCCTCCACCGCCAGCGCGCCGATGTAGTTCATGATTTCGCGGCGGAAGTCATCCTTGCGGCTGTCGGGGATGTCTATCTTCTCCTCAATCGCACGCATCAGGCGCTCGTCGGGCTCCTCGTAGAGACCGGTGTACTTGTTCTTGACCTTCTCCTTCTGGGTGTAGGCCTTGATGTTGTCGATGTAGTTGCCGCACAGCTTGCCGATGGCGTCCTCGTCGGCGGAGATGGCGCGTTGGACTTCGTTCTTGACGATGTCCTCGTACTCCTGCTTCACGGAGGTGAGCAGCTCCTTCATCCGCTTGCGCGCGTCCTCGTTGCTGATGAGCGAGTGCGTCTTGAGGCCCGCCTCCAGCTCGTTGAGGACCATGAAGGGGTTGATGCAGCCGTCTCCCTTGTCGCTCACCAGGGCGTTGGAGATTTTATCCTGGATGTAGCGCGGAGAGATGCCCTCCAGGCCCTCCCGGTTGCTCTCCTTGCGCAGCTCCTTGATGTTGTCTTCGGTGAAGTTGGGGAGCGTCTTGCCGTTGTAGAGCTTGAGCTTCTGGAGGAGGGAGAGGTTGTGCTTCTTGGGCTCCTCCAGGCGGGTGAGGACGGCCCACATGGCGGCCATCTCCAGCGTGTGCGGGGCGATGTGCTTGCCCTTGATGGCGCGGGAGTTGAAGTCCTTCTCGTAGATCTTCACCTCTTCCGCGAGCTTGGTGATGTACGGGACGTCAATCTTCACCGTACGGTCGCGCAAGGCCTCCATGAACTCGTTGTTCTCGAGCTTCTTGTACTCGGGCTCGTTGGTGTGGCCGAGGATGACCTCGTCGATGTCCGTCTGCGGGAACTTCTTCGGCTTGATTTTGTGCTCCTGCGACGCGCCGAGCAGGTCGTAGAGGAACGCGACGTCCAGCTTGAGCACTTCGACGAACTCGATGATGCCGCGGTTGGCGATGTTGAACTCGCCGTCGAAGTTGAAGGCGCGCGGGTCGGAGTCGGAGCCGTACTCGGCGATTTTGCGGTAGTTGATGTCGCCGGTGAGCTCGGTCGAGTCCTGGTTCTTCTCGTCCTTGGGCTGGAAGGTGCCGATGCCGACGCGGTCCTTCTCGCTGAAGACGAGCCGGTGGACGTGGATGTGGTCCATCACCCGGGCGAAGTCACCGTGGTACTGCGTCATCAGGTCCTTGAAGACGAAGCGGCACGCGGGGCACAGCTCGGAGCCGTCCGGAATCGTGTGGCCGGACTCCGGCGGGGAGATTTCCGCGTAGACCTTGGCGCGCCACTCCCGGGGAACGAGGTTGAGCGGCTCCTCGTTCATGGGGCACTTCATCTTCTCCTTCACGGTGGTGCCATCCGGCAGCTTCTTGTCGGTGGTCCAGGAGAAGGTGTACGCGGCGCCCTCGGGTGTCTTGGAGTAGTCCTCCGTGCCCTTCTTGAGCAGGCGGGCGATGGTGGACTTGGAGGAGCCGACGGGGCCGTGCAGCAGGATGACGCGCTTCTCGGTGCCGTAGCCCTGGGCCGCGGACTTGAAGACGTTCACCAGCTTCATCAGCGGCACGTCCAGGCCGAAGATGGCGTCGCGGCCGCCGAACTTCTCGTCGCTGAAGAAGTGGTAGCGGATGAGCTTCTTCTTGTTGTCGATGTACTCCGTCTTCCCGTGGCTGAGGATCATGTCGTAGATCCTCTGGAAGGCGGTGCGTGTCACCTTGGGGTTCTTGCGGACCACTTCGAGGTAGTCCTCGAAAGAGCCTTCCCAGGTGAGCTCTGCGTAGGTCTTCGCGTCCTGGAGCGCGGCGATTTTGGAGACCCACGAACCCTTTTCAGCGTCCTTCATGTCTCTCCCTCGGGGGCCGGCCAGGGGTGCGAAATGTTCACACCCGAGGGGGCCAGAATGGTGAACCTGGAGGGCTGGATTGCCATTCCACAACCATCCCGCCGAGGTCCCAGGCACGACAGCCCTGCAGCCAATTCGGGACCCCGCCGCGGAATGGGACCGCGCGTTACGCTCGTGTCAGGGGCTGGACGCCGACCAGGCGCGCCCCCTTCACGGGGTGAAGAGGCAGAGGTGATTATAGGGCCGCTCCCGCGAGGGGGTAGATGCCCCCCCCGAACGCGAAGGGTATTGAACGCCTGAGGGGGTTTCCGGGCGCCTGCCGAGCGCCAATTGTCCGCTGGTTGTGGGGCGGCGTCTCCGTTCGCTCCACATGTCGGCGCCAGGGTTTGCACCCGTGCGAGGAAATAGCGGCGACCAGGCGGGCGACCCGGGCCTGGAGGGTGATACATTCGCCCGTTTCCGCACGCTGGGCGGCCCCGGTGGAGGCACACGCACGGTGAGGCCTCGCGCGTTCCGGGGCGGGCCGCGCCGAGGGGGAGGGGCCTGGAGTGGGAG
>NZ_JABXEM010000089.1:0-38055 GCF_013372595.1 Myxococcus sp. AM011 | reverse complement strand
GCACCCCCGAGCCCTCCGCGCCAACCCATTCGCTCACCCGTGCCGGCAGCGGGGGAAATCCGCCTCGCAGCCCCACCTCGCGCGCCTGCGTCCACCCGGCCGCCGCCACCCGCTCCACCACGCCCTCGGCGTTCTGCAACCAGATGGCCGCGCCCGTCGCCAGCTCGGGCACGAGCAGCCGCGCCACCCGGGGCAGCGTGACGCTCCATTCAGGAGACTCGGCGAGCACCACGCCCACGGTGGCCAGCACGCGCTGCGCGACCTCCGCCCGTCGCCGCTCCGCCACCACGGCCGCCACCGTCAACGCCGACAGGCTGAGCACCGCCAGGAACACCTGCACGGACAGGCCGCGCTCCCACGCGGGCACGGGCAGCTCTCCGAAGGGCCCCCTGCCCAGCCTCGTGTATTCCACCGCCACCACGCTCATCACCGCGGACGCGGTCGCCGCCCCTCGCGGGCCCAGTCGCAGCGCCGCGGCGATGACCAGGGGAAACGCGGCGTAGGGCAACGTGGTGGAGATGGCCGCGGACTCCGTCGGGCCATCGATGTGGAAGACGAGCATGCCGACGAGCGCCACCGCGCCCATCAACAGGAAGGACTCCCCCAGGCGCCTTGGCGGCGAAGACGCACGCGTCACCGGCCACCACGTCAGTATCAACGGCGCGACGAGCACCGTGCCCAGCGCGTCGCTGAGCCACCAGACAATCCACTCGCGCCCGAACGATGCCGAGCCCAGCCACTTCGTCGCGGCGAGCGCACCCAGCGTGGCGCTCGGCAGCGCGCCCACCACTCCCCCGAGCATCAACAATCCAGTGACATCCCGCACCTGGTGAAAGCGCACGGCCGGCCCCACCCAGCGCCGCATCAGCGCCGCGGCCAGCCAGGTGCGCAACACGTTGCCCAACGCCCAGGTCGCGGACAGCCCCCAGGGCAGTCCCTGGGACAGTACCGAGCCCAGCTCCGCGGCGAAGACGGCGGCCAGCAGGGCGGGCCACATGCGCGTGGGGGAGCGCAGCAGGAACGCCAGCGTCAACCCCGCGGGCAGCCAGAGGACCGCGCTGCTCAGGGGCGGGAACACGAAGTGGGAGCTGACGACCTTCAGGACCTCGAAGGACACCGCGAGCAGTACCGCGCGCTCCCAGGCGGCGCGCCCCAGCGTGAGTGCCATTCCGACCCCCACCGCAAGGTAGGCAGGCCCGGGCGAGGAAGCGCGGCGAGGCCAGGGGAGCGGGAAGGCCCATGCTCGGAGGACCGGATGCGGGCGCGCCCGCGCCCCATGCTCGCTAGAGTGTCGCCGCCCCGTGCCCTTCGCCTACTACGAGCAGCTCAGCCCCGAGCAGCAACGCATCTATCGGATGAGCGATGGAGTGACGGCCCTCCGGGTGAGGGAGCCCACGACGCTGCGCCCCCAGGTGGAGGCCGTGCGAGAGGCGCTGGCCTCCGGCGAGCGGGCCCCGCTGGAGCGCGCCACCGCGAAGCTCGGCGGTGCGCTGTGTGAGCGACTGGATGTCGCCCCCGTCCGGGTGGAGGTGCTGGAGGTGCGGCCCTCGTCCGAGGAGGGCGAGCTGCATGGGCTCTACACCTGGGAGCCGGGGCGCAGGCCTCGACTCCAGGTCTGGATGCGCACCGCGAAGCAGGCGCGCGTGGTGGCCTTCCGCACGTACCTGCGCACCTTCCTGCATGAGCTGTGTCATCACCTGGACTTCCAGCTCCTGGAGCTGTCCCACTCATTCCACACGGACGGCTTCTTCCAGCGCGAGTCCAGCCTCTTCCACCAGTTGGTCCCAGGTCCCGCGCCGCGCGGACGGAAGAAAACCCCGGGGGGAGAGTCGGGGCCGTAAGGGTGTGGCGGACGACACCCCACCCGGCGGACGACAGGTTTCTTGCACCCGGGTGACAGAAGTGGGAACGCGCGCCGCGAGCGAGGCTAGATTCCGCCTCCCTATGGCGCATCCGACCGAAGACAAGAACTTCCGGCTCCCCACCGCCGTTCGCCCCTCCCGCTACGCGGCCACGCTGACCCTGGACCTGGACGCGAAGTCCTTCTCCGGACAGCAGACCGTCGACGTGGAGCTGGCCGAGCCCACGCGCGAAATCATCCTCCACGCCATCGCCCTCCAGTTGGGCGACGTCACCTTCCGCTCGGGCAATGCGCAGCACAAGCCCGCGTCCATCCGGCCCGTCGCGGTGAGCGAGACGGTGGTGCTGACCTTCGACGCGCCGCTGCCCAAGGGCCCCGCCACGCTGGAGCTCGCGTGGACGGGCCCCTTCACGGACGGCCTGCGCGGCCTGTACATGGCGGGCAAGGTGGCGGCGACGCAGTTCGAGGCCGCTGACGCGCGCCGCGTCTTCCCCTGTTTCGACGAGCCCGCCTTCAAGGCGAAATGGGCCCTCGGCGTGCGCGTGCCGAAGGGGCTCGCGGTGCTGGGCAACGGCACCATCATCAAGGAGGAGCAGGACGGCGCGCTGACGAAGGTGACGTTCCAGGAGACGGAGGTGCTCAGCAGCTACCTCATCGCGCTGGTGGTGGGCCCGCTGGTGGGCACGCCGGAGCAGTTGGTGGGTGGCGTGCCGGTGCGCACCTGGGCGCTGAAGGAGAAGGAGCACCTGACGCGCTTTGGCCAGGACGTGGCGCTGGCGGTGCTGCCCCGGCTCCAGGACTACTTCGGCCTGCCGTATGCCTTCACCAAGGTGGACCAGGTGGGCATCCCGGACTTCGAGGCGGGCGCGATGGAGAACGCCGGCCTGATTACGTACCGCGAAGTCGCGCTGCTGCTGGACCCGGCCACCGCGCCCCTGTCCGTGCAGAAGCGCGTGGCGGAAGTCGTCACGCATGAGCTGGCGCACCAGTGGTTCGGCAACTGGGTCACCATGGTGTGGTGGGACGACCTCTGGCTCAACGAGGCGTTCGCCACGTGGATGGCCTTCAAGATTGTCGACCAGTGGAAGCCCGAGTGGCGCATGTGGCTGGACTTCGACTCGCACCGCACCAGCGCGCTGTTCCTGGACGCGCTGAAGTCCACGCACCCCATCCACGGCGAGGTGCGCAACGCGGGCGAGGCCGGTGAGAGCTTCGACGCGATTACGTACGAGAAGGGCGGCGCGGTGCTGCGGATGATTGAGGGCTTCCTCGGGGAGGGCCCCTTCCGCGACGGCATCCGCCTGTACATGCGCAAGCACGCGCGCGCCAACGCGGTGAAGGAAGACCTCTGGAACGCGCTGGGCGAGGCGGCGAAGCAGCCGGTGGAGGAGCTGGCCACCGCGTGGGTGGGCCAGAGCGGCTTCCCCCTGGTGACGGCGCGCGTGGAGGGCCACGAGGTGGCGCTGTCACAGCAGCGTTTCTATTCCGAGCCCGGCGTGGAGAGCGGCGAGAAGTGGCCGGTGCCCATGGTGCTGCGCTACGAGGACGGCACGGGCGTGCGCGAGCAGCGGGTGCTCCTGCGCGACAAGCAGGCCACCGTGAAGCTGGAGGGCTCCGGCGCGGTGAAGTGGCTGTGCGCCAACGCGGGCTCCACCGGCTTCTACCGCGTGGCCTACGACAAGGCGTCGCTCGCGGGGCTGACGTCGAACCTCCAGGCCCTGGCGCCCTCGGAGCGCATCTCCCTCCTGGCGGACCAGTGGGCGCTGGTGCGCTCGGGACGGGACTCGGTGGCGGACCTGTTGGATCTGGCCGCGCGCTTCGGGAACGAGGAGGACGACTCCGTCCTGGACGAGCTGGTGGGCAGGCTCGCATACGTGGAGAGCCGGCTGGTGGACGGCGAGGACCAGGCGCGCGTGCGCGCATGGGTGGAGAAGCTGCTCAGCCCGGGCCTCAAGAAGCTGGGCTGGCAGGCGACGGCGGGCGAGTCGGACCGGGTGAAGCTGCGGCGCTCCGCGCTGGTGCGCGCGGTGGGTGGCCTCTCGCGCAGCCCGGAGGCGCTCGCGGAGGCCCGTCCTCGCGTGGCGCGCATGCTCCAGGGAGAGCGTGACGCGTTGGAGCCCAACCTGCTCGACGCCGCGGTGGCCATGGTGGCGCGCGCGGGGGACTCGGCCCTCTTCGACACGTTCCTCCAGAAGATGCCGGGGGAGCCGGACCCGGCCACGCAGCGCCGCTACCTGATGGCGCTCACGACTTTCGAGGACCCGGCGCTGGCCGAGCGCGCGCAGGGCCTGTTCTTCTCCGACACGGTGAAGACGCAGGACGTGGCCAGCTTCGTGACGGGGCTCCTGGCCAACCGCACCGGCCGCGACGCGTGGTGGGCACAGATGCGCAAGCAGTGGAAGGAAGTCGTGGCGCGCACGGGCGGCGCGCCCATGCTGGTGCGCCGAATCGTGGAGTCGCTGGGCATGCTGCGCACGCGCGAGCAGTTGGAGGCGGTGAAGGCGCTGCTGAAGGACCAGCCGGTGAGCGACGCCAACCAGGCCACCGCGCAGACGCTGGAGCGGCTGTCCCAGGACGTGGAGCTGCTCGAGCGCTGCGGCCCCGAGGTCTCCGCGTGGCTGAAGCGCCAGGCCTGATGCACACCTCCTGAGAGGCTCTCGATGAAGACCACCTTGACGCCCTCCAGCCTCTCCGACGCGCGTGAGTCCCTCCGGCGGGCCAACGCCGAGCTCGCGCGCGCCTACCCGGGGGACTCCCCGCGTCGCCAGCCCGTGCACGTCGTGTACGGCGGCGCCCATCTCTTCCGCGCGGAGGCAGCGCGGAAGCTGGGGAACCTGGCGCTGGGAGCCATGAAGGACTACGCGCCGGACGCGGCGGAGCTGGCCCACGGGCTGGGCTTGCCGCAGCGGGGCCGCTTCGCCCAGCGCGTCTACGAGCGCGTGCTGGACAAGCTCGCGCGCGAGCCGGTGGAGGACTACCGCATCGACTTCGAGGACGGCTATGGCCACCGTCCCGACGCGGAGGAGGACTCGCACGCTGTCTCCGCCGCGCGGGAGATGGCACAGGGACTGGCGCAGGGCTCGCTGCCGCCGTACGTGGGCATCCGGGTGAAGTCCTTCACCGAGGAGCTGTTCGAGCGGTCCTCGCGCACGCTGGACCTCTTCGTCACCACGCTGCTGGAGCACAGCGGAGGCAAGCTGCCTCCGTCCTTCGTCGTCACCCTGCCCAAGGTCTCCGCGCCCGAGCAGGTGGCGGCGCTCGCCCGAATCCTGGAGGTCCTGGAGACGGAGCACGGCCTCGCGCGCGGCTCCATGGGGCTGGAGCTGATGGTGGAGACGCCGCAGGCCCTCTTCGACAAGGAGGGGCGGCTGCACCTGCCGGCGCTGGTGGCCGCGGGCGCGGGGCGATGCTCCAGCGTGCACCTGGGGCTGTATGACTACACCGCCGCGCTCAGCGTCAGCGCCCACGTGCAGGGCATGCTGCACCCCGCCTGCGACTTCCTGCGGGACTTGGTGCAGGTCTCGCTCGCGGGCACCGGCATCCAGTTGGCCGACGGCGCGACGAACGTGATGCCCATACCGCCGAACAAGAAGCAGGGTGACATGCCGCTGCTGCCCACGCAGCTGCGCGAGAACAGCGAGGCGGTGCAGCGGGTGTGGCAGCTCTCCTATCGCCACATCCGTCACTCGCTGGAGCGAGGCTGGTATCAGGGGTGGGACTTGCACCCCGCGCAGCTCCCCGTGCGCTACGCGGCCGTGTATGCCTTCTTCCTCGAAGGCCTGGACACCGCCACCCGTCGCCTCAAGGCCTTCATGGAGAAGGCGGCCCAGGCGACGCTGGTGGGTGACGTGTTCGACGACGCGGCCACGGGTCAGGGCCTGCTCAACTTCTTCCTCCGGGGCCTGAGCTGCGGCGCGCTCAGCCAGGACGAAGCGCTGGCCAGCGGCCTCACGCTGGAGGAGCTGCGAAGCCGCTCCTTCCGCGCCATCGTCGAGTCACGCCGCGCCCGCGTCGCGTAGACGGGCGCTTCCCGCCGGGAGGACTCAGCTCTCGGCGTCAGCCCGGGCCCGGCGGCGCATCCTCGCCACCCGGAGGTGTGTCCCCTGTCTTTGGGTTCGCCGCGCGATGCGCGCGCACCAGGGCCACGTCGATGGCCACCGCGCCGAGCAGGAAGAGCAGCGGGCCCGCGCTCATTCCCAGGCCCAGCAGTCCCCACAAGGTGACGACGCCGGCCAGGATGTACGGGAGCATGGACGGCATGGCGTCACGCGCACGCGGCACGGCGGCCAGGAGCCCCAGGGACATGAGGGCCAGGACGATGAGCGGCGCACCGGGCCGGGCGCGTCCTGACTTCGCGAAGAAGGTGGACGTGTTGGTGATGCCGGGCTTCCACGTGTACTTGCTGTCCGTATACGTGTGGCCCGTGGGACGGCCGGTGCTGTCCGTCTCGTACACGAACCGGTCGTCATAGCCGTAGCCGCCCAGGGACGTGGACAGGTGCATCCCCGTGCCCCAGGAGAACAGCAGCGACAGCGCGCACACGGCGGCGCCCGCGCACACCCACTGCTTCAACCGCGAGGCCTCGGGTGAAGGTCGCAGCTCGGGCGCCGAGGCGGCCGACGCCTGGAACACGCGCCACTGCACGTAGCCCAGGACGACGGCGGCCCCTATCCAGACGAGCGGCACCAGTCCGAAGCCCAGGGACAGGAACGCGAAGGTGATGGCCAGCGCCGTGAAGAGGGGAAGAAAGGCCGGGTGCGCGGCAACCTGGGCCAGCTTCTCCAGGGGCGGCGGGACGGGGCGACCCGCGGCGCTCCACTCCCGAGCACCCAGGAGCACGCTGCCCGCGAGCATCGTCACGGACCACGGCAGGCCGATGCTCCCACCGAGGATGGGAAGCCCTGGCAGGAGCACGGCGGCGGCGACGAGCCCCGAGCCCAGCAGCGGCAGCGAGCCTCCCGGCAGTCGCTCCCGCAGGCGAGGGTCCTCCAGAATCGACTGCACGGCGCGGCCCGCGGACTCGGCGGTGCGCCGGGCGGACTCGGCGGTCTCCTCGGAGATGAGCGGCTTGTCGAAGGAAGACTTCACGTCCCGGCCACAGTGGGGACACGTGGCGATGCGCGCTTCGGGAAGGGGCTGGTGGCAGTGGGGACAGGACATGGGAGGCACGACGCTCACCAGAGCATGTCCTGGTCCTCGGTGACGCCGGGGACGTTGGAGAGCTGGAGCGTCTGGCCGCCCACCGTCACCGTGCCCTCGAAGAAGCCCACCGGCTGCGCGAAGTGGCTGATGATGAGGCGCAGGTTGCGCTCCTCGCGGTGGACGTAGAAGGGCTGGAAGCGCAGGTCCACCGCGCCATCCACCGTCGTCAGCTTCCACGGCGCGAGCAGGTTCTTCGCGTCGTACTCGAAGCGCGCGCGAGCCAGCGGGTACAGCCTGTCGCCGAGCCACAGCGCATTCTCGTTGGCGTCGGCGTTGCTCTCGTTGAAGCCCTCGACGAGGTTGAGCCCCACGGGCGTGCCGTCCGCGAGCCGGCCCGCGGCGAAGGCCCAGCGCCAGGCCGTGTGCCGCGCCAGGTAGCCCTGCGTGTAGTCGATGCCGCCCACGCCTCCGTCCAGCCGGAAGCGCTTGCCGCCCGCCTCCAGGCTGCCGAAGGACAACAGGCCGTTGCGCTTCATCGTGACATTCACGAGCCCGTCACCCTGTACGGGGGCAATCACCGTCAGCGCGGGAGGGCCGCCCGCGACGAGCAGCTCGCCGGCCCACTGGAAGGTGTTGAGGCTGCCGGTGCGCACGCGGCTGACGTCCACCGCCACCTGGTAGCGCTCGTCCTCCTCGCCCCGGCGGATGGACAGCTTTCCGCCCAGCGTCCGGAAGGACGCGGAGAGTCCCGCGCCGGGCTTGTCTCCCAAGGACAGCATGGGGCCTGGAGCGCCCAGGAAGCTCACGTCACACAGCGGCTTGCGCTCGTGCAGGTCCAACGCCACCGCGAAGGCGCTGGCCGAGTAGCCCAGGTCCACCACCGCGAAGAGGGCGGCCACCTCCGGCGTCGCCACGAAGGTGTAGTGCCACCGCTTGCGCTTGAGCAGGCGCGTGGTCCGGGCTGGAGCCCACCGTCCCAGCAGCTTGGGGAGGTCCACTTCGGGCAGCTCACCCTGGTACGTGCCGAATCGGGGCTCACCTTGCGCGGTGGCCACGGAGGCCGGCGCCAGGGGCAGGAGGGCTTCTCTCTCGGGCGTCATTCCCCGCCCATTGGAAGCCAACCGCCGGCCGAAGTCACTCCGGCTCGGCGGGAATGGGCGGGAACCGACGCTTCGACGACATTGGCAGTGACTGTCGGTGTGCCTCGGCTCCTCAGCTCCGGCCGAAGATGATGCGCTCCTGGGAGAGCAGCCGCTGGGTGGCGGCCAGGGCCACGAGCGCCAGCGCGATGTTGGACACGATGGCGACGAGGAAGGGCACCGGCCCCAGCGATTCGCCTCGCATCACCTCTCCCGCGAGCAGTCCCTGCCCCAGCGCTGGCACCGCGAACATCCACGCCTTCGCCTGTATCGGAGACATCGATATCAACGCGCCCGGGAGGGTGGGCAGCATGACCAGCAGGGACAGATACGTCTGCGCTTCCTTGAAGGAGCGAGCATAGGTGGACACCCACATCTGGAGCGCGGAAGCGCCGAAGGCCAGCGGGAGAATCGCGACGGCCATGCTCAGGATGGCCGGCCCGTCGAACCGCGCCTTCACCCCGACGTCCTCGAGCGGCAGCTGTCGCACCACGAGCGCGAAGACTCCCAGCGTCACCAGCGTCGAGGCCATGGCGAAGCTGACAGTGGCCAGCCACTTGCCCAGGACGATGTCTCCGCGAGACGCGGGGTTGAGCAGCAGCGGCTCCAACGAGCCGCGCTCACGCTCACCGGCCATGGTGTCGCTGGCCACCTGCAGGCCCCCCGTGAAGGCCATGATCATCAGGAAGAGGGGCACCATGTTGAGCATCAGGGCGGCGGCGCGCTCCGGCGTGGAGAGGTCCAGGTCCTCCACCAGAATGGGGCGGGCCAGCTCCGGAGCCACACCGCGAGCGATGAGCCGCTGGGTCGCCACCTGTTGCGAATAGCCCTCCAGGAGCCGCCGCGCGCGCTGCACGGTGGCGCGCGCGGACTGGCGCGAGCTGTCCACCACGAGGCTCACGTCGGCGGTGTGCCCGGCGGAGAACGACTTGCCGTAGTCCTGGGGGACCACGAGCACCAGGTCGAGCTTTCCCGCGCGGATGAGGCTCTCATGGTCCGCGGGAGCCTCCTTCAGCTCCGCGCCGTTGCGCGCGAGAAAGGCCATCAGGCTGGGCGCATGCTCGCGGCCGATGACGGGCACCTCCAGGACCTTGTCCTGCCGGGTCCAGGAGGCGATGAGGCTGAACAGGACCAGCGTCAGCAAGGGCCCCGTCATCCCCGTCACCAGGGACGTGAGAACCGAGCGCCTGTCTCTCAGGTGGTCCTTCATCTCCTTGCGGAAGACCGTCGCAATCAATCCCCTCATTGAACCAGCCCCTGCTCACTGCCGATGACGGTGACGAAGGCCTCCTCCAGGCTGTCCTTGCCGGTGCTCGCGCGCAGCGAGTCCGGGGTGCCGTCCGCCACCACGCGGCCATGCGCCACCACCACGACGCGCTCGCACAACGCGGCCACCTCCTGCATGACGTGGCTGGAGAAGACGACGCAGCGCCCCTCGTCCTTCAGCCGGCGCAGCAGCGTGCGCACCGCGCGCGTGCTCATGACGTCCAGCCCGTTGGTGGGCTCGTCCAGGAGCACGTTGCGAGGCCCGTGCACCAGGGCGCGCGCCAGCGCCACCTTCACCCGCTCTCCCTGGCTGAAGCCCTCCGCGCGGCGGTCCGCGATGTCCTTCATCTCCAACAGGTCCACCAGCTCGTCCACGCGCTTGTCGAGCGCGGCGCCCGACAGGCCATGCAGCTCGCCGAAGTACCTCGCGTGCTCGCGGGCCGTCAGGCGCGGGTACAGGCCCCGCGCGTCCGGCAGCACCCCCAGCGCGCGACGGGCCTCCGCCGGACGCGTCACCACGTCCACGCCGTCCACGCTGGCGCTGCCCTTGTCCGGCCGCACCAGCGTGTAGAGCATCCGCAGCGTCGTCGTCTTGCCCGCGCCGTTGGGGCCGAGCAGGCCCGTAATCATCCCGTCCTCGGCGGTGAAGGACACGTCCTCCACGGCGGTCACCGGGCCAAAGCGCTTGTGCAGGTTCGTGGCTCGAATCATCAGGGCACGGGGCCAGCGAAGGAGGTGAAGACAGGGGGGCGGGTGAGGTTCGCGCCGCAAGCGGGCTTGAGCCCCTCCACGGCGCCGCTCGCCACGAGCTGCTGCATCAGCGCGAGGGCACAGTCGGCGCCCAGCGTGTTGTGGCCCACGCCGGGCACCACCACGTGGAGCGAGCGCGACAACGTGCGCCTCGCGTCGTCGGCCCACGAGGGCGGCGTCACCGGGTCCAGCTCCCCCGAAAGCAGGAGCGTGGGCACGTCCGACACCACCGGCTCGCGGTAGCCCGCGGGCAGCGCGGCGCGGGGCCAGTCCTGGCACACGGAGAGCGCCTGCAGACCGACGTCCGCTCCGAACCAGGTGCCCTTCGCCTCCGCCTCCACCTTCGCCCCGTCGAAAAAGGGCGCGTCCTCCGCGCACAAGACAGCGTAGAGCAGCCCTGGGCTCATCCCGCGCCGCGTGTCGTTGAGCAGTCCCACGGCCACCGCGGTGAACGCCCCCCAGTCGTCGCGCGACGCCTGGTCGAGCATCAGCGGCACCAGCGAGGCGGAGTTCGCGCTGTACAACTGGCTGCGCAGCACGCCGAGGAAGGCCCGCCGCGACAGGACGACCTCCTCCGGCTTGCCCGTCAGCGGGTGCGCCACCCGCACGCGCTGAGGCGTCTCCAGCTTCGACAGCAGCGCCTCCGTGCGCGCGCGCAGCTCGGGATAGGCCTTCGCGCACGCCGCGTCCTGTTCGCAATGGACGAGCAGCAGGTCCAGCGCGCGCTGACCGTCGCGGGGCATGTACAGGGGCAGGTACATGCTCATCGGCGCCACCCCGTCGAGGATGGCCGTGCGCACCCGCTCGGGGTGCTGGCGCATGTACACCAGCGCCGCGCGCGTCCCGTAGGAGATGCCCCACAGGTTGAGCTTCTCGTAGCCCAGCGCCGCGCGGACCTCGTCCAGGTCGTCCATGGCCACGGGCGTGGTGTACTGGCGCACGTCCGCGTCCCAGCCCTCGCGGCACTTCTTCATCCGAGGGAGGAGCTGACTGTCATCGAGGGCCTCCGACAAGCTCTCGCCTTCGTCCGGGTCGCAGTCCAGCGGGTTCGAGTCACCGGTGCCGCGCTGGTCCACCAGCAGGATGTCGCGGTGGCGGCGGATGCGCTCGACGGTCGGCAGGATGAACGCCATCCGCGTGGCCGCCTGCCCGGGGCCTCCCGCCAGGAGCACCAGCGGGTCGGGCTGGGGCTGGGCCGCCAGCGCGGGCACCACCACCACCCTCAACGACAGCTTGCGGCCCGACTTCGCCGCGCGGTCCTCGAAGACCTCGTATGTCCCGCACTGCGCCTGGGGCGCCAGGCCCTCCAGCCGGCAGGGCTTCAGCGCGATGCGCGGCGCCTCGGCCGCCGAGGCGCCGCCCCGATTGCACGACGCCAGCGCCCACCCCAACAACCCCAGCGCCAGCGCGCGCCAGGCCCTACGCGGAACACAAGTAGGCATGTGTGGCCTGATCTCCGTCAACGGCGATTCCCTGTGTAGAGTGCGGGCTTTGTACCGCATCCCAAAATTGTACGCGCGAAGGGGTATACCCCTCACGAGCGAGCGCCCCGCCGTGAATCCCCGCCGCGAGGGACCGTCTGGTGATACGCCCATGCCCACGATGAAACGCGCCGTCCTCGTCCTGGCCGCTCTCTGCTTCACCACGTTCAGCGGCTGTGCCTCCCTGCAGAAGACGCTGAAGGGGGTCTTCAAGAAGCCCACCCTCTCCTTCAAGACGGCGCGGCTCTCCAGCGCGTCGCTCTCCGACGCCACCGTCGACCTCGTCTACGAGGTGAACAACCCCAACGGCTTCGGTCTGGAGCTGGCGAGCATCGACTACTCCTTCTTCGTCGAGGGCAAGCAGGTGGTGGCTGGCAAGCCCAGGAAGGGCCTGAACCTCAAGGCCAACGGAAGGAGCGAGCTCGTCTTCCCCGCCAACGTGAAGTTCGCGGACATCGTCCCCGTCGTGGAGACCTTCCTCAACAAGGACCGCGCGTTGTTCAAGGCCCAGGGCAGCGTCGGCGTGCAGACGCCCATCGGCGTGCTGAACTTCCCGCTCGAAAAAGAGGGCACCTTCGACGTGCCCAAGATTCCGCAGGTGTCCTTCCAGCCGCCCCGCATCACCAACGTCGGCCTCACCAGCGCCACGGTGGAGTTCCCCCTGGCCATCACCAACCGCAACAGCTTCCCCCTGCCCGTCGCCGGAATCACCGGCGCGCTCAAGATCGCCGGCGCGGATGTGGGGACGCTGTCCACCGGAAACCTGGGCATGCTCGACGGCAGCGGGACGAAGCAGGTGACGCTCCCGCTCACCATCCACTTCGCTCGGGCGGCCTCCGCGGCCATGGCCCTGCGCTCGGGCGGAAACGCCAAGCTGAGCCTGGATGGAAAGTTGACCTCGGACACCCAGTCCGTGCCGCTCAACCTGAGCCAGCTCGTCAACATCGTGAAATAACGCCCGTCCGGGCAGCAGGCGGGCGGGATTCAACCTCGATGTTGTCCCAGGGCGCCCTTGCCGTTACGGTTGGGCGCCCCTTGGGGACACACGCCATGCGCCGCATCCTCTTCAAGTCCAAGATTCACCGCGCGACGGTGACCCAGGCCGACCTGGATTACGAAGGCTCGGTCACCATCGACCAGAACCTCCTGCGTGCGGCGGACATCATCGCCAACGAGAAGGTGGCCATCTGGAACGTCACCCAGGGCACCCGCCTGGAGACGTATGCCCTGGAGGGCGAGCCCGGCAGCGGCGTCATCTGCATCAACGGCGCCGCCGCCCACCTCAACAAGCCCGGGGACCTGGTCATCATCGCCACGTTCGCGGAGGTCGAGGAAGCAGAGGCCCGCGCCTGGAAGCCCACCGTCGTCTTCGTGGACGCCCAGAACCGCATCGTCCCGGGACAGACGGAAGAGATTCCGGGGCCCGCTCGCCGGCTCGCCTGAGGGCAGTCTCCCTCTCGTCGCTTTCCCCTCCGCGCGCCTTTTGCCATGCTCGGCCCACCTTTAGAGGGGGGCCCATGGCCCCGGAGGAATCACCACGATGAGGCGGATGTGGGTGGGAGCCAGCGTGCTCGCGCTGGGACTCTCCGGTTGTTCCGCAGTGGGCTCTTTCCGGCCCAACCCCAATGACGAGGATCCGCTCTACGGAGCCATCCCCGTCGTCAAGGCGCCCCTCGAAGTTCGCTGTGTGGCGCACGGGAAGTCATCGGTGCGCTCCAGTTGCGACGAGGCGCTCTACCTGGCCACGGAGTACACCCGGCGACTGTCCGTGGGCGACGAAGTCTGCCTGGAGGGTGGCTACGGCGAGGAGCCGGGTTATGCCTGCAAGGCGCGCGCGGCCGTCATCGACACGTCCCCCAACCAGATAAAGCTGGAGGTGCGAGGAGCAAAGCCGGACTCGCGCTGGTTCAACGTGGAGATGCGGCACGCCTGGTACGAAGAAGGCGCGCTGGTGGACCTCTATCTCTCCGAGCGGGGTTATTAGAGGACGCGGGACACCCGCCCCAAGAGGAGCGTCGACAATGGGCTTCTACGACAGCGTGGCCGAGCGGCTGGCCTTCATGAAGAAGCTGACGCCCGCGGAGCTGAAGAAGCTCGGCTCGGCGCGGCTGTCGGACATCGTTCTCCAGGAGACGAAGCGCGCCCGCGTGCGGGTGGCGGAGCTGGAGAAGCGCTACCCCCGCGCGGAGGTGCGGGAGCTGGCGCAGCGCCTGGTCGACGAGAAGAAGAACCTGGCCAGCATGGTGGGTGGGGTGAGCGGCGTCTTCGGACTCGTCGCGCTGCCGGCCGACCTGCTCTTCATGGCGTATCTGCAGATCATCCTGCTCACCGACCTGGCCACGCTCTACAAGGTCAACCTCAAGACGGAGCGCGCGCGGGGGGAGATGTTGGACCTGTTCGGCTACGCCAACGGTCTGGGCCCCATCCAACGCTCCAGCCCCAAGGTGCTGGGGAAGCTGGCCGCGCTGATGCTGGAGAAGGGCGGCCTGCACACGCTGGGGCGCGCCATGCCGCTGGTGGCCGCGCCGATAACGGCCTACTTCAACAACCAGCACATCCAGCGCGTGGGCGAGCAGGCCGTGCGCTTCTACGAGGGCTTCGACAAGGCCCACGCCAAGGCCAAGGCCGGCCGCCACCAGCAGGCCAGCTGAAGGCCACGGGCCGTGCGGATCCACGGGCGCCTGGCGCCCGGATTAATTCACGGGTCCGATATGCCCTCGTTGCCTCTTCGTTCCCGATTCCAGGCGGGGCGAAAGCCCCCATCCATGGCGGGCGACCGAATGAACTCCCAAGGGCCGGACCGGGAGCGGCGCTCGAAAAGGCGGAGGCACGAAGATGTCCGAGCTTTCGGCGGAAGTGCGTGTGCAGGTGGCGCGGTTGCGGAACCTGGTCATCGATGTGGCGCGCTGCGGCGCCCTCAGCAGCCCTCTGGGTGCCCTGCCTCACCAGGAGCTGGACCCGATGGAGGTACAGGCCATCTGGTGGTTGAAGGCGGAGAGCCTGCTGCCCGTCAACGTGCTCGCCGACCGACTGGGTGGTATCGCCCTGCCTCGACTGAGCAGGCTGTTGGACCGCCTGGAGGACGCCAAGCTCGTCCAGCGCGAGCGCTCCGTGCGGCATGATCGCCGCCGCGTGCGAGTGCGCCTCACCGAGCAGGGCCGCGCCCTGGCGGAGCGCGCGGACACGGTGGTGCAGGAGCGGATGGCGCGCCTGTTGATGCCGCTGGGTGGTGAGCAGCGCAGCGCGCTGATGGACCTGCTCGAGGGCTGGGTGGAGGCGCTGGGCTGCTGGAACCGCGCGGAGGAGCAGGCTGCGGAAGAGGCCGACGCGGACGGTGCTCGCGCCACGCCTCATCCCCGCCTCGCCGCCGTCGAGGACGTAGGCGTCACCGCCAACGCGGCCTGACGGTTCGCGCTCCGGCGTGGAGGGACATCGCGGAGTACGCTGGAGGCCCTCGTCATCCTGGAGTGGCCCATGCGACCCGGCGACGCCTCCACGCCGCCCAACCTGCTCATCATCCTGACGAATCGGCAGCGTCGGCTCCGCCACTGGCCCCAGGGGTTGGCGGAGCAGCACCTGCCCTCGTTCCAGCACCTCGCGAGCAACGGGCTGAGCTTCGAGCGGGCCTTCACCAACACCTGCATGTGCTCGCCCAGTCGGGCCACGCCCGCGGAGCCGACTCCAGGTTGAGTTCGTTGCCTCGATGACGATGACCCGCCGACGGCGCCCACGCGCTGTCGCGTGAGGGGACTCGTCCATCGAGGACACGCGCCCGCTCCGAGACTCTTGTCGGGCAACCCACTCCAGACCTCCGCGAGCGAAGCAGCGCGGAACCTCTGGGCTCGTCCTCAGCCCCACGGCGCACGCCCGGCGCGAGGGACGCACCGCGCGATTCCCCCGAGTGCACCCGACTTCGAACAGGCGCCGGGCACGCCCCGTAAATGCAACTTGATTACTTTTAGATATCAGTTGCATATTTGCGGGGCTCGCTGACATTCGGGGTCGGACACGACCTCTCGTTACCCGTCAGCCACGGAGCAGGAGCGGCGGTCATGAACAGACTCATCTGGGGCGTGGGAGTGGCGGGACTCGCGCTCGCGGCCCTCACGTCCGTGCTGCTCCGCCGCCCCGTGGAGCCATCCTTCACGGAGGTATCCACGGCGACGGAGTCCGCGCGGGCACCGCGCCTCAACGAAGCAGCCCCGCCACCACGCCCCGCGCTCCCCGTCTCCGCTGCGGAGCCCACGAGACCTCCCGACACGGACACTCCGTCGGCGCTCGACACCACGGGACGCGAACCCGCGCCCTCTGTCCGCGCGCGCCGACCGCCCTCGGAGCCCAGACAGCGCGTCGTTCAAGCACTGCGCGCGGCCGCATCCGGGCCAGCCGCGCGCCGAGAGGCCGTGCTCGCATCACTGGCCGCCTCCGGAGAGAGCCACGCCCCCTGGACGCAGCAGGCCCGAGAGGCCCTGGACCTCTGGCGCCAGCAGGTGGCGACGAGCGTGCTGCCCATCCAGTCACCGGAGGCACCGCGCTGCTTCGCCGCGGGCTGCGTGAGTCGCGTCACCTTCCCGGACGCGGCCTCCTACGAGGCGGCCTTCCGTCTCACGCCCGAGCTGCGACTCCCCGGTGGGAGCGCGCACCTGCAACTGCCCGCCGAGCACCTCGCCTCGGGTGAGGTCTCCGCCGCCTGGGTCGTCCTCCCGCCGGACGTCCCCTGAGCCCCCCATCGCCACTGATTCACCCCAGCAGTCCCACAAGGAGAAGTCCCTCGATGAAGCCCCAGTCCCTGTTCCAGAAGTCCCTGCTCGCCACCAGCGTCGCGCTCCTGCTCACCGGCTGCGGAAGCACCACCGCCGCCGAGGAGGAAGTCCCCGCCGCCGAGCTGTCCACCGACGACTCCGCGCTGCTCGGTCTGCTGCCCTCCTGCGAGGAGCCCGAGGAGCTGGCCGAAGTCGTGGAGCACGCCTGCATCCACGCGGAGCTGGGGCCCTTCGAGGCCGCCACCGCCGCCGCCCTCGGTGCGCCCGTGCTGGTGGACGTCAGCACGCCTCACACCGCGTACAACCTCACCCTCCCTTGGAACACGAACTCCTGGGGCTGGGCGGGCCGCGTGTCCTTCCTCCCCGATGAGTCCGGTGAGTTCGCCTTCCTGCTGTCGCGCCACCGCGGCCTGCGCATCTACGACGCGGCGACGGGCCTCGAAGTCGCGCGCGAGTGCCGCTACCAGGTTCCCACCGACGTGTGCGGCGCGCTGAAGACGGCCATCGTCGCGGACCTGGAAGCCGACACCGAGTACTACCTGGAGTTCCGCTCCGTCCTGAGCCGCAACTCCACCTTCTCGCTCGTCATCGAGGAGGCCGCGCACCACCACGAGGAGTAGTCCCCACCCTCTTTCACCCTCGCGGGTGCCCGGAGCGCTCCGGGCATTCCGCCCCGAGCCACGTCGTCCACGCCACTCCCGCCACCCCATGTCTCTCAATGACACCCTCCTCTCGCCTCCCCATGGAGCGCTCCCGCATGCGATTGAACCTCCGTGCCCTTCTGGCCTCGTGCGCCGTGGCGGTCTCCGCCTGCGATGGTGGCGAGACGCCCCCGAACGTCGAGCCTCACGCCGAAGACCCGTGCGCTCCCAATGGCCACATCCACCGTGAGGCCGAGGGCGACTGGTGTCATTGCAACAAGGGCCACGTCGCCGCGCTCGAAGGCCTCGCCTGTGAAGTGGACCCAGACTACGTCCCCAGCGACGGCTTCGACTTCGGCGACGACGGGGAACATGCCTGCTGGCACGTCGCGCACGGCCCCTACGTCACCGTGACGGCCACCACCAGCCGCAACCCACGCGTGGACGACTTCCACACGCACTACACCGTGAAGCTCCGCGAGGAGAACGGCCAGTACACGGGCACCTTCAGCTACAAGGCCTTCGCCAGCGGTGACTTCGTCGTCTACCTCAGCACGCCCGACGTCCCCGTCACCTTCGTGGAGACCGCCATCCAGACGCAGCTCACCCCGGCGGGAACGAAGCCCGCGGGCGACTTCTGCTCGGGCCTTCGGCACATGGTCGGCTACGAGCTGACAGACCGCGTCCAGTACACCCTCACGCTCGGCCCCACCTCGCTCCCCGAGGTCGGCCTGGTCATCGAACACCTCGAATAGCCATGCACACCCGCACGCCCTCTTCCCAAGGAAAACGTCCGCGCCGTTATTGCAACTCAATTACATTTAAGACATGAATGCCCGCGCCGTGGAGTGGCGGTGGACGCCCGCTTCGGTGCCCGCGCGTCGCGCCCGGCGTTTGAAAGGAACCCCACAATGAAGATGCTGAAGCAGACCCTTTGCGGTGCATTGCTCGGGCTGTCGCTGGCGGCCTGCGGCCCCACGGACGAGGTGGAGCAGGAGTCGGCGGGCCAGTCGGAGGCGCCGCTGGAGGCAGGGTGCGTGTCGGTGGATGACACGCTGATGACGACCCACGCCTGCACCCACGCGAGCAACGGCGCGGACAACGTGAATGTGACGGCGAGCGCCACGCGCATCGCCACCGCGCCGGACATCAGCACGCGGCACAAGCACTACACGCTGAACCTTCCATCGGGTGCGGAGGGCTCGGTGACGTTCACCCCTGTCGCCGTGACGTCGGGCACCTCCACGGTGGAGTCCATCTCGTTCTATTTGTCGCAGAACGTGGCCTTCACGGTGGTGGACACCACCACCAGCGCCACGGTGTCGACGCTCGTCAGCGAGTCCGTCTCGGAGACAGCCTGCTCGCTGACGCAGGCCCGCGTGTATGACCTCGTCGTGGGCCGCGAGTACATCCTGGCCACGGGCCCCGCGACGGGGAACCAGGTCGGAGTCGTCCCCGAGTACCTCTTCGACAACCGGGACCGCTTCTACCGGGACCAGGACGGCGACGGGTACGGCACCAACACGCCCGTGTACCGCTACGCCTGCGAAGCCCCCGCCGGCTACGTGAAGCAGCGGTTCGACTGCGACGACACGAACCCCGCCATCTTCAACTGCTGAGCCTCACCCCTCTGTAACCAGAGGCCCACCGTGGCCCCTCCAGCGGGGCGCCCTCTGTATTCGAGGGCGCCCCGCGCTTCACACCCGTCCGTCCCAGCATCCCCGCGAGGAAACACCCGACCATGCGTCTGTCCCACGTCGCCGCCCTGCTCTCCACCTGCGCTGTCCTGACCCTGACGGGCTGCGACAACGACGACCCCCTCAACCCGAGCCCCGATGCGGGCACCGCGACGGATGCCGGACCGGACGCGGGTCCTCCACCAGACTCGGGCACTCCAACAGACGCGGGCCCTGATGCGGGAGGTGACACCACGAAGCCCCACGTCACCGCGTCCAGCCCCGAGGAAGGCGCGACGAACGTGCTGCCCGTGCAGACCTACAAGGTGGATGCGACGAACACGAGCCTGCGGCGGCTCGTCAGCATCTCCTTCAGCGAGCCCATGGACTCCACCGCCGCGCAGGTGACGCTGTTGGACGTGAGCGTGCCCGCCAACGCCGCTCGAGTCCTCACGGGCACCTGGTCCGAGGATGCGCTGACCTTGTCGCTCTCCATTCCGCGTCCGGAGTCGGACCTGCCACCGCTGGAGGAGGACAACCGCTACTCGCTGGACCTCACGTCGCTGCGGGATGTCGCGGGCAATACGCTGGACGCGGCGCACGCGGGACTCGGCAATGGCCGGCTGGACTTCACCACGGGAGAGCGGGACCGCGTCACGGAGCACGCCTGCGGGCACGCGTTGCTGGAGGCTCCCGTGGCCGTGAGGGCGGGCGCGTCTCCGACGACGATGTATCCCGCGACGGACTCGCCTCACGAGTTCTACGAGCTGACGCTGCCGGCGAGCGGGGCGTCGTTCCTCGGCTACTCGGAGGTCGTCTCCGCGGAGCGCGACGAGCCGGTCATCATGTACCTGAACCAGGACGTCCCCGTGGTGGTGCACGACGTGACGGAGAGCGAGACGGTGATTGCCTCCTCCGTGACGCCGGCCCCCACCGTGTGTCTCCCCGCGATGACCCACGTGCTGAAGTTCACCGCGCCCGCTGGAGACCGCTTCCTGCGCCTCACCTACGGACCGACGCCACTGGAGAAGTTCACCTTCGTCTTCGAGCGATACTGACGAGCCGGTGAAGCTCACTCCGTGCGCTTGCGCTTGCGCGACATGATGCGACTCAAGGCCACCTCGGTGATGCCGAGGTAGGCCGCGACGTCGCGCTGTGGCACGCGCCCGCGCAGATGCGGGTTCTCCGCCCAGAAGGTGTCCAGCCGCTCCTCGGCGGACAGCTCCAGGAACTCCTGCTCCCGGCGCTCCTTGAGCAGGAAGTGCCGCTCGGCGACGCGACGCGCCACGCGCACCCAGCAGCCGTGACCCTCTTCCAGCGTCTGGAAGTCCTGCGTCCGGAACACCAGCACCCGTGCGGGCTCCAGCGCCTCGATGGACGTCATCGACGCCACGCGTTGGAGCATCTCCGCGTAGGCGCCCAGGAGTTCACCCTCGGCGCGGAAGGCCTTCACCGTCTCGCCGCCTCGCGCCGACACGCGCACCAGACGGAACACGCCCTGGAGCACCACCGCGAAGCGGTCCGCCGCGTCACCGGGGCGCAGGAAGTGGGCCTTGCGCTCCACCGCCTGCTCCCTCGCGAGCGACTCGGCCCGCTCCCACTCACTCTCGGGAATGGGACCGAGCGGGGCGAGCTGCTCGTAGAGCTTCGGGAATCTCACGGGGACGAGGGCGAGGTTAACCCAGGTTAAGGCGGCAATCGAGCCGGGCGCCGTACACCTGGGACATGTCCATCAACGTCTACGCGATTGCCACACCCTTCGTCATCGCCCTGGCGCTGGGCGAGTTCGTCTACTGCGTGGCGAGGCGCAACGGCTACTACAGCTTCCAGGACTCCATCGCGAGCGTGGGCACCGCCGTCCTGAACCAGTGCGTCAACGTAGCGGTGGCGCTGCTGATGCTGCCCCTCTTCACCATCCTGGGTCAGCTCGCGCCCTGGAAGCTCGACGTCGCGTCCCCGTGGGCGCTGCTCGGGCTCTTCCTGGGGGTCGACTTCCTCTTCTACTGGTTCCACCGCTTCGGGCACCGCACCAACATCGGCTGGGCGGCGCACTCTCCGCACCACTCCACCGAGGAGCTGAACTACGCGGTGGCGCTGCGGGCCAGCGTCACGCAGCGCATCTTCTCGTTCCTGTTCTACTGGCCGCTCGTCATCGTCGGCTTCTCGCCCGAGGCGGTGCTGGCCATGGTGGCCTTCCACCTGGTGCTCCAGTTCATCCCGCACACGCGCGTCATCCCCAAGCTGCCCCGGTGGATTGAGTCCTGGCTCAACACGCCCTCGCACCACCGCGTGCACCACGCGCGCAATGCCATCTACATCGACAAGAACTACGCGGGCTTCCTCATCATCTGGGACAAGATGTTCGGCACCTACGCCGACGAGACGGAGGAGTGCTCCTATGGCGTCACCACCCCGCCGAACACCTGGGACCCCACCGTCATCAACTTCCAGTTCTGGGCGAAGCTCGCCAGTGACGCGGTGAAGACGCGCAGTGGGTGGGACCGGCTGCGCCTGTGGGTGATGCCCACCGGCTGGCGCCCCGCCGACCTTCCGGCCCGCGAGGAGACGAAGTGGCAGCGCGAGGGCCAGGAAGTGAAGTTCCAGTCCACCGAGCTGCCCAACATCCGCGGCTACCTCGTCTTCCAGATGATTGCGTCCATGCCCTTCATGCTGCTGGTGAGCCACCACGCCTCGCCGCTGGTGGGCTGGCAGAAGCTGATGCTCAGCGTCCTGTTCTGGGGCATGGCGACCGCCTGGGGCGGGATGATGGAGTCCAAGCGCTGGGGGCTGGCGCTGGAGATGGCTCGCGTGTTCGCCATGGGCGGCGCCGTGACGCTGTGGCTCGTCCAGGCGAACGCTCCGCTGTCGTGGCGAGCCCTCACCGTGGGCTGGCTCGCCGTCACCCTCGTGTGGATCAGCGTCGCGCGCGCGAGCAACCGGAGTCCCGCGCCCGTGGCACGCGGCGTGAGCTGAGCCGCTCAGTCCACCCCAGGCTCCCAGGCGCCCGAGAAGGCCGTGAAGCGCCGCGCGTTGACGGACAGCGCGCGGTGCACCTGCGTCTCGGGAGTGATATCCACCGGACCGCCGTCAGCGGGTAGCGTCAGCCGGTCGAAGTGCGCGCCCTCGAACCACCGATGAGGGCGGGCCTCCACGACGAAGAGTCCGTCGTCGTCCAGGTCCGCTTCGATGGGAACGAAGTCCACGCGCTGGAGCTCCACGGGCGGCGGGAAGTCGAGCGCCACCCGGAAGGGCACGCGCGTCTCTCCTCGGAAGGCCGTGCCCGCCATCAGCACCGAGTGGCCTTCGAGCGGGGCCGCCGCTTCACCGAGCGCCCGCGACGGAGGCTGGAGCAGCAGCGAGAAGGAGCGCACCCGGCCCGCGATTCCCGGTGCGCGCCCCAGCACCTGGGCCTCGCCTCCGGAGAGCAGGTCGAACACCACCTCGCGGTCCCACTCCCCGAGCACCGTCCCGCCCGAGAAGAAGTCTCCGTCATGTGCATGGGCCGCGGGCACGAGCACGCTCAGCAGTGACTCCAGGGCACGTCGCGTCTGCTGCTGGAGCGGCGAGGGATTCTCGAACAGGTAGATGGGCCCGAGCACCATCCGCGCCGAGTCGAGCCGCACGTTCCACCCGGTGTCGGTGGTGAACTCGCCCACGCGCGAGGCCTCGGGAGCGAGCGCCGTGCGCAAGCCCATGTGGAACACGATGCCTCGCCCGCCGGTGCCGGACAGTCCACACGCGGAGCTGCCACCGACGAGCGCCGCGCCCATGGACAGCATGAAGGCACGACGAGAAAGAAGAAGCGCGCGTGTCATGGGGCTCCCTCCTTGGCGCTCCCATGCGGCCAGGCATCGCGTCGTGCCAGGGTTGGCGATGTTCGCTGGGACAGGCGTCTCATGGAGCGTCCTCCTCGAAGTCCAGATACAGCGTGAGGGTGCCTCGGAAGGTGCGCGGGGCTCCGGCGGAGAAGTGGCGCGTGGCCAGCAGGGATGCGGGCGCATCGGGCCCCCGGAAGTTGGAGACGTAGTTGAGCTCCGTCTCACGCCAGCGCGCGTCCAGCACGTTCTCCACGGACACGCCCAGCTCCATCCAGTCCCAGCGCGCGCGAGTCCCCACGTCGAAGAGGAACACCGGCTCGCTGTAGCGATTGAGCGGCAGGGGCCGAGGCCCCACCGCGCTGTGCCCCAACGCCACGTTCCACCCAAGTCGCTCGCTGCCCACCGTGACGTGACCTCGCACCGAGGCATCCACCCGGCCCAGCAGCGCGGGGATGTACGGCATCACCGCCCCGTCCCACAGCTTCCACGACGACGCCCCCGGAACAGGCAGCGTCGCGCGAGCCCACGCCACCGAGGCCTGCGCGTCGAGCCAGTCGGCCCACCGCAGCCGTCCCGTCGCGAAGGCACCCAGTCGCTGTGAAGCACCGATGGGCTGGTTGCGCCCCAATCGCTCGTCGAAGACGAAGTCTTGCGACACGCGCGTGGCGAAGACCGCACCACGTGCCTCCAGCGAATACGGCCGCGCCTCGCCCTCCCGTTTCCAACCCAGCCCCGTCTCTCCCGAGGCGACCCGCGCATACGGCGCCAGCTCCGCGTCCGACAGCGCGGCGGCATCACTGGAGCGCGCTCCCAGCCCCGCGCTGGTCAGCCACGTGAGCCGAGACGACAGCTTCACTTCCGCGCTGGCGCGGGGACTCGCGAAGAAGCCATAGGCCTCCAGGGACTCCTCGGGGATGCGCGACCCATCGCGGTCCACGGCGGGACGGTTCAGGTCCTCCACGCCGAACAGGAACGTGTCCAACCGCACGCCGACCCGCAGGGCCAGCCAGTCGAGCGGCTGCACGCGCAGGGACGCATATCCGCCCAGGTTCGTGGTGCGCACCTGGTTGTCGAACAAGGTGGAGTACGGCGCGCCACCGCTATCCCTCAGTCGTCGTGAGCGCGTGCGGACATCGTCGTAGCGGGCCACGTAGCCCAGCTCCAGCGGACGCGACTGTCCCAGCAGGGTGAGCCCCGGGATGTAGCGCCCGCGCAGGCCCAGGGTGCTGCCCCGGTAGTAGCCCTCCGTGCCATCTCCACGCTGCGCGTCCTCGCCCGGAGGCGTGTCCTGGATGAAGCCCGTGAAGTTGTCGCGGATGCGCGTCTGCCGCAGCACCACATAGCCCTGCTGCACCATCCTGCCGCCGCGTTTGAGCCGCGACTGGAGCTCCGCGGAGACGAGGTGACGCTGGCTCGCGCCGCCCTGGTTCTCCTCATAGAAACAGAAGAACTGCGAGTCGGCGTCCGCCGCACACGGCAATCGCGCGTCCACCACGTCCGTCTCCCGCACCACGCCCGCTGACGCGAATCGGGCCCCAGAGCTGGCGCCAAGCAGGCGCAGCCGCGTGTCGTCTCCCAGCCGCAGCTCCACCTGCGCCATGGCGGTCGCATTGGCGAAGGAGCGATTCGGTCCAAAGCCCTGCCCCTGTCGCAGCAGCAGCCCCACGAAGGTGGCTTCAGTGGACTCGGGCGGGCCCCACACGAGCGCGAGCCGACGCGAGGCGAAGCTGCCGTAGCTGGCCGACGCGGTGAGCCCACGACGCGCGAGGCCGAGCTGGTACTCCACCGTGCCCGCCACGCCGAAGTCACCTTGCGAGGCGTCATAGGGCCCCTCGGTGACCCGCAGCGAGTCCACCAGCTCCGGGATGATGAAGTACGTGTCCGCGTACCCGTGCCCGTGGGCATGGGAGACCTCGTTGAGAGGCACGCCATTGAGGCGCATCTCCACGTCCTTGCCCTCGCCCGCGTCGAAGCCTCGGATGAACACCGTCTCCGCGTGGCCCTCGCCTCCGTGATTGGCCAGCATCACCCCGGGCGCGAGCAACATCAGGTCGGACGCCGAGTTGCGCGGCACGTCCGCGAGCTGCCCCACCTCGATGTGGAAGTCCCCCACCGCGACGGGCGGCGGCGCCTCGGCCACGCCCCGGACCGTGGTGGAGAACCCCGGAGACGAAGCTCCAGCGGACGGCTTCGATGCCTCGAGAACATCCAACGGTGACGACTCCCTGGTCGGCACGTCCACGGCGCCACCCACGGGCTCCGTCGACGCTGGCGCTGACAACATCTCCCCGCGCGACGTGTCCTCGGTGGTTGCTCGCGCGGACTCGGAACTCGCTCGTTCCGCTCCCGCCACCCCAGTCAGCGCCTCGCGCACTCGCGCGGGAGCGAACTGCACCGGCACATCCACCTGCACCTCCAGCGGCACTCCACCCCGCAGCGCCGGCTCGAATCGCCAGCGCACCGCCGCGCCCATCGCCGCCCGGTCGAACACGGTGCCCGCCGACTCGCGCACCTCCACCCGCGACACCGCGCCCCCGTCGTCAATCGTGAGCCGCAACATCACCGTCGCCGGATGCTCCAGCACTGGCGCATCCCCGGGCATCACCGGCGCCACCGCCTCCACGGGCACCGGCGGCGAAATGGGCGGCTCCTCCAACGCCCCCACCGCACACAACACCAGCATCGCAATCCACACGGCGAGGACCTCACTCCTGGGTTCGGCGGCACCCCAAGACACCTCGCCACCGGAACGTCGACGGCCCGGAGATACAACACGGCTCGCTTGAATTGCAACTTGGTTACATATACATCGAAGAAACATGAACCTGAAATCGAGCGTCCCTGGCCTCTGTGCGCTGCTGGCGCTGACACTGGTGCTCCCGGCCTGTGACTCCGTGGCCCCGGGAGACGTGCGCGTGACGATGAGCGGTGGAGACGGCACCCAGCGGGGCCTGCCGGACACGCTCTTCCAGGACGGCTGGTCCGTGCAGTTCACCAAGTACCTCGTGTCGCTCGGCGACTTCACCCTGACGTCCGCTTCGGGCGAGGTGCGGGACAGCCGCCGCCACGTGCTGGTGGACGTGCAGAAGGGCGACATCCCGCTGACGGAGCTGACGGGCCTGCCGGCGGGTCGCTGGAACGTGGGCTTCCACGTGAGCCCGCCCCGCGCGGACACGGAGCTGGCGGACGGTCAGGTCTCCGCCGGGGACCTGGCGATGATGCGCGAGCGCGGCTTCAGCTACTGGGTGGAGGGGCGCGCGGTGAAGGCGGGGGTGGGCATCTTCGACTTCCGCATGGGCTTCCCCGTGCAGGCACGCATGGTGGACTGCATCAACGGGGTGGATGGCACCCAGGGCATCATCGTCCCGGAGGGCTCCCGGGCGGACGTGGAGGTCACCATCCACGCCGAGCACATGTTCTACGACAGGCTCGGCACCCACAAAGGCGTGCAGCTGCGCTTCGACGCCCTCGCCGCCACGGCCAACTCGGAGCGTCTCATCACCCCAGAGGGACTGGCCTCACAGCAGCTCACCGACTTGAAGGATGCCCAGGGTCTTGAACTGCGCGACGCAGCGGGTCAGCCCGTGGTGTATCTGCCCGGAGCGCATGATGTGCGCACGCTGCAGGAGTTCGTCACCCAGAGCATTGTCGACCAGGCCCACCTCAACGGTGGAGGTGTCTGCACGGTCGCCAAATGACAGGCCGACCCGCGGACACCCCACCCCCGCTGGACTTGGCTGGCCTGCCGCCGCTAGGAAAGTCACATGGACTCTCCTCCGCACCTGCAGGCCCGCCTGGCCCTGTGTCGTCCCGAGCACATGGTGCTCGATTTGTTCGTGCAGAGCCTCCGCGAGAGCATCGCGCAGCGGATGGGTCAGAACCTGGCGCGGGCCGCCGGAGCACCCATCCCCGGCGTCCCCGCGCGCGGCGCCCCCTCACACCGCCCCGCCAGCGAGTACCTGGAGCTGCTCCACGAGGGCGCCAGCTCCGTGGAGCGCGCGCTGGGCGAGGACTACTCCCACGCCGTGGAGCAGCTGTCCTTCACCGCCGCGAGCCACGTCTTCTCCGCCCCCGTGGGCGCCATGGTGATGGCCATCACCGGCGAGGACCCGCACCGCGGCCTGTCGATGAGCGCGGGCCTGGCGGGCGCCACCAGCACCTTCGGCGAGCGGGAGTACGAGCGCGTCTCCGACACCACCGCGCGCCTGCGCTTCAAGGACGAGTTCTTCGGCCCCGCGTGGTGCAGTGGCCTGGTGCGCAGTGGCCTGCTCAAGACGAATCCGGAGCGGCGCTTCCGCGTGGAGCTGGAGTCCGGCGAGCCGCCCTTCAAGGACTTCTCGCTGCTCATCCACTGGTAGCCCCCTCGCTTCCTCCCGAGGGAGCCGCCGACCGGCCGGAAGCACCGCGAGACGCTTCCGGCCAGCGGCACGGACGGGGCCCTGAAGGCCCCTCCGGCGAGGACCGACTCAGGCCTTGGGCGCTTCCTTGCCCTCTTTGCCCCGGCGCTCCTCGACTTCCTTCTTCACCTGCTCCATGTCGAGCGCGCGGACCTGGCGGACCAGGTCCTCCAGCGCGGCGGCGGGAAGCGCGCCAGCCTGCTCGAAGAGCAGGATGCCGTCACGAAACACCATCAGCGTGGGGATGGAGCGAATCTCGAACGCTCCGGACAGCTCCGGCTGCGCCTCGGTATCAATCTTCCCGAAGACGATGTCCGCATGCTTGCCGGACGCCGATTCGAACGTGGGCGCGAAGATGCGGCACGGGCCGCACCACGACGCCCACCAGTCCAGGATGACGATGCCATCCTTGCCGACTGTTTCCTTGAAGTTGTCCTTGGTGATTGTCACCGTCGCCATGACGGTCCTCGTTTCTCCCCGCCAGGGCGGAGCGTGACTTTCAGCGGACTCCCAACAGCTCCACCTCGAACAGCAGGGTGGCGTTGGGCGGGATGACTCCACCGGCGCCGCGAGCGCCGTAGCCCAGGTCGGGCGGAATCGTGAGCTTGCGCACGCCGCCAATCTTCATCCCGGCGACGCCGTCGTCCCAGCCCTTGATGACCTGGCCCGCACCCAGCTTGAAGGTGAAGCCCTCGGAACCATGGTCCCGGCTGGCGTCGAACTTGGTGCCGTTCGTCAGCGTCCCCACGTAGTGCACGGTGACCGACTTGCCGGAGGTGGCCTCCGTGCCCGTGCCTACCTTCACGTCCTCGATACCCAAGCCCATTCCGTCTCCTGTTGCAGTAGAAGGTTCCACCTTAACTCGCCAACCTCCGTGGCGCCGCACTGGAAAGCACAGTGGCGCGGGCCCGTTGGTTACCGGGCACCGCGCCACCGACTCACGCCTGGCGTGAAGACTTCAGGCCGCCTGCGTCAGAACGTACCACCCACGCTGACGACGCCCTGGTAGCTGCCTCCGTTGCCAAAGTCGCCGCCGCCGGACTCGATGCCGGGAGCGAAGTCCTTGTCGAACAGGAAGTTGTAGTTGGCGCGCGCGTCCACCGTGAAGTGACCCACGTGGCCGCGCAGACCCACGCCCGCCGGCACGGTGCCGACGGTGTCATCCCGGTAGCCCAGCGACTGGCCGCCGCGGAAGTTGTAATCGCTGATACCAATGCCGCCCAGCACATACGGCTGCCACGCGGTGGGGAACAGGCCCAGCGTCGCCACCGCCGTTCCACCGTTGCGCACGAGGTCAGGACCGTCCGTGTTCACCTCACCCCGCGCCGAGTCGATGTCGTTCAGCGCGCCGGTATAGCCCAGCTCGATGCCGAACACCTTGGACGGCCGGAAAGCCGCCGTCACGCCCGCGGTGGGGCCCGGGTTGAGCTGCGGTGCCAGCGCGCCGGTGTAGCCCTCCACACCACCGCCCACGAACACGCTCAGACCCCGCATGTCGTTCTTCTCCTTCTTCTTCACCTCAAGCGGTTCGACGGTCTCCGCGGCGTCAGCCGAAGGACGGAAGTCAGAGGGCGGAGGCGCGGAGATACCGCTGCCGCCAATGGCATCGTCCTGCGGCTCGGCCGGATATGACTCGGAGTGAGGCTCCACGGCGGGGGCCGCCTCCGGACGCGGCTGTGGCGAGGACTGCGGCGGCGGCGCCTGCAGGCCCTGGATGTCCTGCTGACCCGAGGAACCACTGCCACCCGTGCCCTGCTGGGAGGCATCCTGGTTCGCCGGCTCGCAGCGCAGCGGCATGTTCAGGAGCACTTCACCCTTCGCGGGAGGAGCGGCCTGGCTGCTGCTGGACGAGTCATCCTGCCCGCTCTGTCCACTGCCTCCCATCCCCGAGTTGTCGTCCATGCTCGACGAATCCGGCACGGGCTGCGTCTCGATGATGAGGTCCTCCTCCTGGTACGAGCCATCCCCAGAGGAGTCCTGTGATTGGGCCAGCAGCACTCCCTGGCCGGTGCTCCCCGCGTTCGCCTGGGGCGGTGGGCAGTCGCCGTCCGAAGCCAGAGCCGAGGTGCCGTAGAAGAGCGCCCCGATGGCGCCTGCAAGAATCTTCGCTTTCATTCAACCCTCCGTCGTCGAGTGGCTGACATGAAGGTTGTCGGCGAGGCCACATCCGGCAAGGCACACCTGGGTGGAGATCACCCAAGCGCGCCCCCTCGCTGAGCAGGCGGCCGGGCGTGGAGCCCGGGCAACACGGTTGCACGAGCAGGCTTACTTCTCGCGCATCCACTCCGAGCCGGTGACGACGGGCAACTGGAGCGCGCGCTCCCGGTCCAGGTCCAGGTTGCCGACGTGGAGCGACAGCGGGGACTGCACCCACTTGTAGATGGACTGGGTGAAGAGGCGGACGAACTTGTCCACGTAGCCGCCCAGCCTTCCGGTCTCCACCTCCGGGAACATGGGCGTCAGCGCCCGGAGCATCTCCGAGGGCGTGAGCTTCTCGCTCGCGAACAGGTAGAAGCACGCATCCAGGATGGGGAAGGGCATCAGCTCCTCCTCCCCCACCTGGTTGTGCGCCAGCTCCGGCCCCGCGGGCTTGGCGAGCACCTTGCGGATGCCCTCGTAGCCGGTGACGTCCTGGAGGTAGTCCAGGAGGAACATCACCACTGTCTTGGGCAGGTTGGAGATGACGGCGAGCGCGCCCATCAGGTCTCCACCGATGGTGGTGTAGCCCACGGACTTCTCGCTCATGTTGCCCGTCTGGAGGAACAGGCCGCCGCAGGAGTTGCTCCAGTTCCACATGCGCTGGGCACGCAGGCGGGCCTGGATGTTCTGCTCGGTAATCGGCGTGACGGGGGTGCCGTTCAGCATCTTCGCGGCCACGTCGCGCTCGCGCTCGAAGGCCTCGTCGATGGAGACACTCTGGAAGGACACGCCCAGCTCGCGGGCAATGGTCTCCGCCGCGTCGCGGGTGGAGTCGCTGGAGTAGCGACTGGGCATGTAGAACGCCTGGATGAGCGAGCCCGGGTTCTCCGGCCGCGCGCGCTTCGCGTAGCGGTGGGCGATGAGCAGCGTCAACAGCGAGTCACGTCCACCGGACAGGGCGATGCCCAGCACCTTGAAGGCGCGCGTCTTCTCGAAGTAGTCGCCCACGCCCAGGGAGAGCGCGTCCAGGATGTCCTCGCACAGCGCCTCGCGCGCGGGGCGCCGCTTGTCCGGGGGCGGCAGGAAGAAGCTGCGGTGCGCGGGCACGGGGTACGTCAGCGTCTCGCGCCGCGTGCGCACCGCCTCCGTGCAGTCCAGCACCGCCGTGCCCTGGCCGCCGGTGGTCAACCACGCCTCGCGGTCCACGCGCCACGTGGTGGCCTCGCCGCGCAGGCGCAGGGTGCGGTCCAGGTCGACGACGGCCGCGGCGAAGCCCTCCTGGAAGCGCGGCGTCTCCATGACGTGGCGGCCGTTCTGGTTGAGGAAGCCGCCGCCGTCGAAGATGAGGCCGTCGTTGCTGCCCACCGCGTTGCAGTAGGCGATGGTGCACTGGTGGTCCGCGGCGCGGGTGGCGATGAGCTCGCGGCGCGTCTCCACGAAGCCCAGCCGGAAGGGCGACGCGGAGATGTTCACCACCAGCTCCGCGCCTGAGTACGTGCGCCGGCGCATGGGGCCGTCCGCGCTCCAGATGTCCTCGCAGACCTCCGGCGCGACGAGGCCGAAGTCGAACTGGAACAGGTAGTCGCCCAGCGGCACGCCGCGGTAGCGCTCCTTCATGCCCGGCTGGCCCCGGCCGAAAGTCCGCGCCTCATAGAAGACGCTGTACGTGGGCAGCTTCTCCTTGGGGACCAGGCCCAGCACGCTGCCTCCGGCCACCACCGCCGCGCAGTTGAGGCGCTGACCCTGGAGGGCGACGCCCACGCCGACGACGAAGACGGTGGAGAGCGAGGCCGTCTCGCGCGCGAAGCGCTCCAGCTCCGGCCACTGCCGGTCGATGAAGCCCTGCCACTGGACCATGTCCTCGGCGGGGTAGCCGGCGATGACCTGCTCCTGGAAGACGCCCACGGTGACGCCGTCCTCGGCCATCCGCTTCGCCAGGACCAGGGCCCGGTCCGTGTTGTGGACGAAGGCTCCCACGGTGGTGTTGACGCTGGCGATGCCGACTTTCACGAGCCGCATGGTTCTCCCGCTCCCCTTTCGCGTCCGACGCGGAGCGCAGCAATGCGCGGAGCGACGCACAAGGCAAGCCCCACGAGGCCAGGCGGACTCGGGTCAGTTCAGCGGGCCCGAGGGCCGCACGGGCTGGAGCCGGGCGATGAGCTCACCCACGTCCTCCAGCACGGCTTCCAACCTGCGCTTCACGTCCAGCTCCGAGAGGAGGTGCTGGCGTCGCTCCGCCTCTGGACTGATGGCGGAGGCCACCACGTCGGCCAGCTTGCCGCCCGTCGCACGGGCCGTCACGGGAAGCAGGTTCTCGGCGAAGGTCGGCGGCACACGCCCGGCCAGTTCGAAGACGGCCTGACGCAGCCGCTCCTCCTCCGGCCCCTCGTACGGCAGGTCCGGCAGCGCCAGCGCCTGCACCTCGCGGTACGCCTTGTCCGTGGTCAGCTCGGAGACCATGCGGATGCGGCTGACACCTTGAAGGAGGATGTTGTAGCGCCCCTCCTCCACCTCCTCGTCCCAGACGATGACGCCGGCGCACATGATGGACTGCATCGGTGGCCGGCCCTCGTACTTGCCCTCCCAGCCGTCCTCGAGCTGTGCCAGCGCGACGACGCGGTCCGTCGCCAGCGCGTCCTTCACCATGGCCCGGTAGCGGGGCTCGAAGATATGCAGGGGGATGACGGTGTGGGGGAACAGCACCGCCGACGGCAACGGGAAGACCTTCAGCGCACTCGCGGCGGCGCGCTCCACGCGTTCTTGGGCGGTCATGTCGGGCATCCTTACCTGTGTTGATAAGCCTCGCGGACGCCCGTCGCACCGCAAACCCGCGCTCCACCACGGCCTTGACCAGTCCCACGGGCGCAACCCCTGGGATTCGCTGGGAGTTTTCGGGTGCGGCTCCTCGCGCCGACTACCGTGCGCGCGGGCGGCCAGCCCCTCCACCCCAGGCCCGCATCGCCACCTCGACGAGCCCGAGCAGCTCCGCCTCGCTCGCGCCGTCCTGGGCCTGCACGGACATTCCCTGGACGATGGCGCCGAGAAAGCGGGCCATGGCGCCCGCGTCCGTCTCCGGTGGCAGCTCTCCGGCGGCGATGCCCCGGGCGATGCGCTCGCGAAACAGCTCCACCGCGCCCGCACGGAGACTGGCGACCAGGTCGGCCACGGGCTGGTGGGCCTCCGCGCAGCGCAGGACGGCCGTTGAAATCATGCACCCGTGTGGGTGCTTGCGACGGGTGAAGACCCGGGCCGACTCGCGAAGCACCCGCTCGATGGCGCCCCGGGCGGTCGGCTCCTCGGTGAGCGCGGCCCACGTGAAGGCCCCAGGCCCCGTCTGGTAGCGCTCCAGGACGCGGCGGTAGAGCCCCTCCTTGGAGCCGAAGGCCGCGTAGAGGCTGGGCGCGGTGATGCCCATGGCGCCGGTGAGGTCCGCCACGGACGCGCCCTCATAGCCCAGCCGCCAGAACACCATCATGGCCAGGTCCAGCGCCTTCGTCTCATCGAACTCACGGGGACGGCCACGGGGACGGGTGGGGGTGACTATTTTCATAGCGGTCACTATTGAAATCGGAAAAGGGCCTTCCTATTTACATAACACTCGCTACATAAAAAGGAGTCCCCTCCGATGAATTCCATCCTCGCCACCTTCCTGGTGGCCGCGGGCCTTGGTGTCTCTCCGTCCACCCCGGTGAAGTCCGAGCCGCGCGCCGCCGTGACGAGCGCTGTCGCCGTGAGTCCCGACTCGAGCGCCCTCGCGGCGAGCCTGGACCCGGTCATCGACCAGGCGCTCGCGGACCAGCGCATCGTCGGGGCCGTGGTCATCGTCGCGAAGGACGGAGAGGTCCTCTATCGACGCGCCGCGGGCTTCGCGGACCGCGAGACGAAGAAGCCCCTGCGCGAGGACGCGGTGTTCCGGCTGGCGTCGATGACGAAGCCGCTCGTCTCCGTGGCGGCGCTCGCGCTGGTCGACCAGGGGAAGCTGTCGCTGGAGGACCCCGTCACGAAGTGGCTGCCCACGTTCCGTCCCAAGCTCCCGGATGGACGCGAGCCCGTCATCACCGTGAAGCATCTGCTCACGCACACTGCGGGACTGATGTACGGCTTCAACCAGCCAGTCCCCGGGCCCTATCAAAAGGCCAGGGTCTCGGATGGGCTCGACAACCCGCCGGGGCTCACGCTGGAGGAGAACCTGCGTCGCCTCGCCACCGTCCCGCTGTCCTCGGAGCCTGGGGAGAAGTGGGCCTACTCGGTGGCCACGGATGTGCTGGGCGCCGTCGTCGCGAGCGCGGGCGGCGCGCCACTGCCCCAGGTCATCTCACGGCTCGTCACACAGCCCCTGGGACTCAAGGACACGGGCTTCCGCGTCGGTGATGTCTCGCGGCTCGCGACGCCGTATGTGGACGGCAAACCCGCCCCCGTGCGCATGGACAAGACGCACGACATCCCCTTCGGCGCGGGAGTGGTCCACTACACCCCCGGCAGGGCGCTGGACTCGCGAGCGTTCCCCTCTGGAGGCGCGGGCATGGTGGGGACGGCGAGCGACTACGTGAAGTTCCTGGAGGCGCTGCGCAAGGGTGGAGCGCCGGTGCTGAAGCAGAACACCGTCGAGCAACTCGGCTCCATCCACGTGGGTCCGGAGTCGCGGCCGCAGGGACCGGGTTGGGGTTGGGGGCTCGCGTCGGCGGTGCTCATCGACCCGGTGCAGGCGCACAGTCCGCAGTCGGCGGGGACGTGGCAGTGGGGCGGCGCCTACGGGCACAACTGGTTCGTGGACCCGCGAAATGGAATCACGGTGGTGGCGCTGACCAACACCGCGCTGGAGGGCATGTCGGGCGCGTTCCCCGGCGCCGTGCGCGATGCCGTCTATGCCGCGGCAAAGGCACCCGCGGTGACTCCCTCGAAGAAGCAGTAGGGACGACCGCTCCTTCATGCCTGTCGACGAAATGCGCCCGGCGTCACGCCCACCCAGCGCCGGAACGCCTTGCCGAAGGAGCTCTCCGTCTCGTAGCCCACGGCGCGCGCCACCTCCGCCAGCGCGACGTCGCGGCCGCGCATCAGCGCCATCGCCCGGTGCATGCGCCACCGGCCGATGTACGCCAGCGGCGCCTCGCCCACGAGTGACTTGAAGCGCTCCGCGAACACCGAGCGCGACATGCCCGCGAGCCGAGCGAGCCCCTCCAGTGTCCACGGTGCCTCGGGCTTCTCGTGGACACGCTGGAGCACCGTGCCGATGCGCGGGTCCACCAGCGCGCGCAGCCAACCGTTCTCCCCGGAGGACGACTCCAGATGCGCCCTCAGCGCCTGCACGAAGAGGACATCCGCGAGTCGGCTCACCACCGTCTCGTGTCCAGGCTGCTTCGCTTCGATTTCGGAGGCCACGAAGCGCAGCGTCGACTCCAACCACCGAGGGGACTTGGGGTCATCCGCCCGGACATGGAGCAGCGTCGGCAGGTGCTTCACCAGGGGGCTCAGCGTCTCGCCCTCGAAGATGAAGGAGCCCACCACCAGCGTCACCGCCTCACCGTCCCCTCCGTAGTGGAGCACGCCACCGCAGCGGATGGGCTGGCGCGTCGCATAGACCTCCGCGATGGGCAGCGCCCGGGTGCCACGCCGGTCCTTCAACGTGAACTTCACGTTGGCGGGGATGAACACGAAGTCACCGCCCGCCAGGCACAGCTCCCGCTCGCCCGTGGACAGCAGGCAGTTGCCGCGCATCACCGCGTAGAACAGCGGGAAGGGAGAGCCGTCGATGCGCATGCCCCACGGTGCCGTCAGCTCGTAGCGAGCGTGCACGCGGCTGCGCAGGTGCACGCCCTGGAGCACCTCCGCGAGGACATCGAGCCCGGGCTTTTCGCCGGACGGTTGGACGAGAGAAACGGACTTCTGGCGCATGTTCGTCCTTTCGCCCGGGACTATAGGTCCACTCACGCGGCGGGCGTGGAAGCGCGAGCCTCCTCGTCCCACGACCCGCCATCCGGGAGACAGACATCATGAAAGCGATTCGACTGCACAGGTTCGGCGGTCCGGAAGAGCTGCGCCTCGACGACGTGCCCACGCCCACGCCTGGGGACGGCGAGGTCCGAATCCGGGTGCACGCCTCCGGGCTCAACTTCACCGACCTGGGCCAGCGCGAGGGCCGCATGCCCGGCACGCCTCCACTCCCCTTCGTCCCGGGACTGGAGGCCGCGGGAGTCGTGGACTCACTCGGCCCCGGCGTCCAGGGACTCACGAAGGGAGCCCGAGTCGTCGCCATCCTCCCGAATCAAGGCGCCTTCGCGGGATACGCCATCGCGCCGACAGCCACCGTGCTCGCCCTCCCCGACCCGGTCTCCTTCGAGCAGGCTGTCTGTCTTCCCGCGCAGGCCCCCACCGCGCTGCTCGGGCTGCGCGAAGGCGCGCGGCTGCGCGAGGGCGAATCCGTCTACATTCCGTCCGCCGCTGGGGGCGTGGGGACGTTCCTGGTGCAGCTCGCGAAGCGGATGGGTGCCTCGCGCGTCATCGGCGGCGCGAGCACGGAAGCCAAGAGAGACCTCGTCCTGCGCCTGGGTGCGGACGCCGCCGTGGACACATCCCATGCGGACTGGCCCGCGCGTGTTCGCGAGGCCACCGGTGGGCTCGGCGCGGACGTCGTCTTCGTCGCGGGTGGAGGAGAGCTCCCCGCCCGGAGTCTTCAGGCCCTCGCCTTCCGGGGACGACTGGTGCTCTTCGGCGCGGAGAGCATGTTCGACACGCAGTGGAGCCGTGAGCAGATGACCGGGGTGCTGGCCCAGAACCAGTCCATCGTCGGCTTCGCCACCTTCACCCTTCCCTTCGAGCAACGTCAGGCAGCGCTCCGCGAGGCGCTGTCGCTCGTCGAGCGAGGTCAGCTCCAGACGGTCATCGGACAGACCTTCCCGCTCGAAGCCGTCTCCCAGGCCCATCGGGCGATGGCCGAGCGGAGCACCACCGGCAAGGTCGTCATCCGCGTGGACTGAACCCCCAGGCCCGCGCCGAGCCAGGCCCTCAGTGGCGTGCGCCGCTCACGCGGGCGACCGTGGGCTCGTCGTCCTCGCCCTGGGCGTCGAGCACATCCAGCGCCGCATCCACCGAGGCCATCAGCACCTCCGGACGCACGGGCTTCTCCAGCACCACGTTCGGCACCGTCTCGATGAAGTCCCGCATCTCCGCCGTGTACGCCCCGCCGGAGATGAACACCACCCGCCGCGTCAGCTCCGGCGCCATCACACCCAGGCGCCGGTAGAGCGTGGCGCCATCCACCTCCGGCATCTGCAAGTCACACAGGATGACGTCGAAGCGATGCCCCGCGGACACCAGCGCCAGGGCCTCGCTGCCTCGCGTCGTCATCACCACGTCGTGGTAGGGCTCCAGCAACAGCCGCATCGACTGCGCCAGCCGGGGCTCGTCGTCCACCACCAGCACGCGTCCCCGTCGCCCCGTGGAGGGCACCACCGGCTTGCCTCGCGCCACGGGCCGGGGCGGCACCTCCACCTGCACCGGCGCCGCGGGCAGAAGCATGGTGAAGATGGAGCCCTTGCCCTCCTCGCTGCGCACCTCCAGCTCACCCCCGTGCGTGCGGACAATCTGCTGACAGATGGCCAGCCCCAGTCCGGTGCCTTCGCCGGTGGGCTTGGTGGTGAAGAAGGGTTCGAAGATGCGCGACATCACCTGCGCGGAGATGCCCATGCCCGTGTCCACCACGTCCACGCGGGCCCGGCCCGACACGTCCGTGCTGGTGCGCACGCGCACCTCGTGCAGGCTCGGGTTGCCCTCGGGCACCGCCTGCATCGCGTTGACGAGCAGGTTGAGCAGCACCTGTCCCAGCCGCGCCTCGCTGCCCAGCACCTTCGGCACCGGGCCGAACTCCTCCACCAACCGCGCGCGGTGGCGCAGCGCATGGCTGATGATGCGCACCGCCGGAGGCACCAGCGCGTTCAGGTCCACCAGCGTCCGGTCCTGGTCCCCCTGACGGCTGAACACCTGGAGGTCGCGGACGATGAGGCGGATGCGCTCGGCGCCTTCCAGCGCGCTGCGCACGCTCACCTGCGCGTCCCGCTGCCCCAACATCCCGCCTTCCGTGAGCGCGCGCGTCGCGGACTCCAGGTTCAACACCAGGTAGGCCAGCGGGTTGTTGATTTCGTGCCCCACCCCGGCCGCCAGCGTCCCCACCGCGGCGACACGCTCGGCGGCCACCAGCCGCGCCTGCAGCTCCTTGGTGGCGGTGATGTCCCGGTGCGTGGCCACGAAGTGCGACACGTCCCCTCCCGTGGCGCGCACCGGCGACAGCAGCACCTCCGTCGAGACGACCCGGCCATCCTTGCGCGGCACCGTCGTCTCCACGCAGAGCGACTCGCCCGCCAGCAACGCCGCGTTCAAGCGCTGACACAGCCGGGGGTCCTGGTCGCCGTACAGCTTGCACGGGTCCTGCTCCACCAGCTCTTCCGGAGCCCGTCCCAACAACAGGCCCAGCGCCTCGTTGGCGAAGACGGTCCGCAGCTTGCCGGGGCCCTCCACCTCCGCGATGAAGACGCCCTCGTGCACACCCCTCACGGTGGTGGCGAGCAACTGGAGCTTCTCCACCGCGCGCCGTCGCTCCTCGCTCGCCGCCGCCAGCAACTGGCCCGTCACCGCGTTGACGACGACGAAGAGCTGGAGCACGAGCAGGTCCTGCTCCACGTTGCCCGAGGAGAACGGGCCCTGGCCTCGCACCGTGCCGGTGATGGCGACCATGGAGATGGCCAGGGTGGCCATCGCCGCGCCCCGAGGACCGAAGCGCAGCGCCGCCAGCGCAGACATCGGGAACAGCAGGAAGCTGGCCGCGTGCGCGAAGCCGGGCTGAAGGTTCCGGAAGAGGAAGATGCTCGCGCCCAGCACGGTGGTCAGCCCCGCCAGCGCCAGCGCCTCGCCTGCCCGGTGCGGCCAGGTGGGTCGGCTCAGCAGCAGCAGCGGCGGCGCCACCACGAGCACGCCCATCAAGTCCCCCAC
>NZ_JABXEM010000088.1:0-38075 GCF_013372595.1 Myxococcus sp. AM011 | reverse complement strand
TCACCACCCGCGCGAGGCCTTCCAGCCCCATCACCGGTGCGGGCACCTGCTTCGTCGTCGTGCCGAAGACGGGCCCCACGCCCACGTAGTCCGCGCCCGCATCCCGCGCGGCCATCGCGCCCTCCACGTCCCGCACCGTGACGCCCACCAGGCGGCCAGGCCCCAGGAGCGCACGCGCCGCCTCCGGGGGCAGGTCCTCGTCACCCACGTGCACGCCATCCGCGTCCGCCAGCAGCGCCAGGTCCACCCTGTCGTTGAGCAGGCACACCGCGCCCGCCCGCCGACACAGCGAGGCCACCTGCCGGGCCACCGCCAGGGCTTCTCGCATCGGCGTGCGTTTCATGCGCAACTGCACCACCCGGGCGCCTCCCGCGAGCATCCGCTCGGCCTTGAGCACCAGGGGCATGTCCCCCCGGACGGTGTCGTCGCACAGCAGATACGGGCCCGGGGGAAGCAGCGGACGAGGCGGGGCGTTCATCGGCACCAGGAAGGCGGGACGGCGGCGTTGACAGATGCCCCCTCTGCTATAAGGTAGCCCGCTATTTTCCAAGCAATTCCGAGGATTTGAAACATGGCGGACACGGTGGACCCCAAGTATCTCGATAAGCGCACCGCGGAGCGGTACCTGCGCTCGGGCCAGTTGGACGAGAAGGCGTTCGAGCGCCACGTGAAGGGCCTGCCGGATGTGGCGGACAAGGCCACGCCGGTGGAGACGTTCATGGACGACGACGTCACGGACGACTACGACGACGAAGAGGATGACCTCGACGAAGAGGACGAGGCGGACGACGAAGACGAGGACGAGGACGAGGACGAGTCCTCCGACGTCGCCGACGAGACGCCCGTTTCCGCCGACGAGGCCGCGCTCAAGGACATCGCCGAGGGCGAGGAGCCGGGCACCCCATGAGCCCCGTGGACGAGAAGCGCGGCGAGACCTTCGTGATGCGGGGGGAAGCGCGCTCCGCGTCCGAGGAGGCCATCTCCTTCGGCACGTTCATCATGGGGCTGGGCACCGCGGTGCTCATCCACCTTGGTGATACGCCGAACCCGGAGACGGGCCAGACGTCGAAGGACTTGCCGCTGGCCCGGCAGAACCTGGACCTGTTGTCGCTGTTGCGGCAGAAGACGCGGGGCAACCTGACGGCGGACGAGGAGCGTCTCTTCGACAGCCTGCTCGCGGATCTCCGCCTGCGCTTCGTGGAGGCGAGCAAGCGGTGACGGCGCCTGTTCCCCGCTCGGGCAGGCTGCCCGGGCGCATCCGCTTCGCGGCGCTCGTGGGTGTCGTGCTCGCCATCTTCACCGGCTGGGGCGCGCTCAACGAGGCCATGGAAATGGCCCACTTCTACGAGGTCCGCTCGCGGCACATGGAGGCCGGCCCGCCGTTCCTCCTGGGCAGCGACCCCGCCATCCTCCAGAAGCTCCTGGAGGCCCAGTACCAGGCCCTGGAGCCCATGCGGGAGCCTCGCGCCGTGCTGATGGGCGTGCTCGCCATCGCGTGCGCCTTCGTCTTCGTGTCCGCCTCCCACATGCTCCGCTCGGACGGGCTGCCCCGGGAGGCCCTGCGGAAGATGCTCGGCCGCGCCGCGCTCACCGTGGCGGTGCTGCGCACCATCGACGGCGCCCAGTGGGCCGTGGTGTCCCGCCGCGTGGGCGTCACCCTCACCCAGACGCTCACCCAGCGCCCCGAGTACCAGGACCCCACGACGGCCGAGGTCGTCGGCAGCGTGGCCCCGTGGATGGCCCTGGGCCTGACGGTGCTGGGCACGGCCGTCATCGCGGGCACCTTCGCCCTGCTCGGCCAGTACTTCCGCAGCGACACCGTGCGGGACGCGCTCGTCGCCCAGGACAGCCCGGCCGACGGCTAGCAGTCCCGCGGCACTTCAGGGGGCGTGGGGTGCCACGCCGCCCGGCAGCAGGGCCTCCAGCGCGGACTCCACGTCCGCCGAGGTCTCCTCCTCCAGCGACAACACCCGCCCCAGCTCCGCGCGGGGCAGCCGCAGCAGCTCCTTGCGCGACAGTCCAAAGACGTGCGCCAGGTGCCCCATGGGCCAGCGGGACTGCATGTGCAGGAAGGCCGCCTCGTCCAGGTCCTCGGGGCGGCCCTCGGGCAGCTCCACGCGGTCGTAGACCACCCGCTCGCCACCCACGCGCCGTCCGTTGCCGTAGGCGACGACCTGCTCGCCCTCGTCTGGATCAAACACGTAGACGTGCACCGTCGCGTTGGCCGCCCGGGACAGCAGGCGAGGCAGCGCATGGTGCGCCGCATACCAGTGCGCCCCCGGCCGGCCCTGCGTGAAGGGGCCCACGTAGGCCAGTCGCACCACCTTGCGGCGCCGATTGACCGACACCTGCAGGCCGGTGGCGCCCGAGGCACCGTCCAGTCGCAGCGCCTCACGGGCCTGCTGGAGCAACTCCAGCCCGTTGAAGCTTTCGAGTCGAATGAGATAGCCGCCGTGCGCTTCCAGGTTCAGCCCCCCGAGGGTGGGCGCCGCCTATAACCGAGCCGCCACCCCTCTGGCAACTCAAGCACCTCGAAAACCCAGCCGCTACCAGGAGTCCAAAGTATTCCGCTTCCGGCGCAGGGTGACGCCGCGCGTTAAATAAGCCCGGCCGTTTGCCAAGCCCGAGTCGACTCTTACGTTGAGTGTATGCGACTCGATAAGTTCACGGTGAAGGCGCAGGAAGCCATCACGGAAGGCCAGACGCTGGCGCGCCGCGCCGACAATCCCCAGTACGAGCCGGAGCACCTGGCCGCGGCGTTGTTGGGACAGAAGGACGGCATCGTCGACCCCTTGCTGCGCAAGCTGGGGGCGGACGTGAAGCTGTTCTCGTCCCGGCTGGGCGAGGCGTTGGGCAAGCTGCCCAAGATGCAGGGGGGCGAGAGCGCGATGCTCGGCCAGCGCCTGCTGAAGACGTTCGACAAGGCGGACGACGAGGCCAAGGCGCTCAAGGACGAGTTCATCTCGTCCGAGCATCTGCTGCTCGCGTTGACCCAGGACAAGGGCACGACGGGCGAGGTCATGAAGGCGTCCGGCATCACCCGTGAGCGGGTGGTGGCCGCCCTCAAGGAGGTCCGCGGCTCCGGGCGCGTGACGAGCCAGGATGCTGAATCCACCTATCAGGCGCTGGAGAAGTACGGGCGGGACCTGACGGAGGCGGCGCGGGCGGGGAAGCTGGACCCCGTCATCGGCCGCGACGAGGAGATTCGCCGCTGCATCCAGGTGCTCAGCCGGCGCACGAAGAACAACCCGGTGCTCATTGGCGAGCCGGGCGTGGGCAAGACGGCCATCGCCGAGGGGCTGGCGCGGCGCATCGTCGACGGCGACGTGCCGGAGGGCCTGAAGAACAAGCAGCTCATCACGCTGGACATGGGCGCCCTGGTGGCCGGCGCCAAGTTCCGCGGTGAGTTCGAGGAGCGGCTCAAGGCGGTGCTCAAGGAGGTCGCCGACGCATCCGGTCAGGTCATCCTCTTCATCGACGAAATCCACACGATTGTGGGCGCGGGCAAGGCCGAGGGGGCCATGGACGCGGGCAACATGCTCAAGCCGGCGCTGGCGCGCGGCGAGCTGCACTGCATTGGCGCGACGACGCTGGACGAGTACCGCAAGCACATTGAAAAGGACGCGGCCCTGGAGCGCCGCTTCCAGCCCGTGTTCGTGGGCGAGCCCAGCGTGCACGACACCATCAGCATCCTTCGCGGTCTGAAGGAGCGCTACGAGGTGCACCACGGCGTGCGCATCCAGGACACCGCGCTGGTGGCCGCCGCCACGCTCAGCCACCGCTACATCTCCGACCGCTTCCTGCCGGACAAGGCCATCGACCTCATCGATGAGTCCGCCAGCCGCCTGCGCATCGAAATCGACTCCATGCCCACCGAGCTGGACGACATGCGCCGGAAGATGACGCAGCTCCAGATCGAAAAGGAGGGCCTGCGCAAGGAGACGGACCCGCACTCGCAAGAGCGACTGGCCGTCATCGAGAAGGAGCTGGCCAACCTGCGCGAGCGCTTCGACGCGCTCAAGGTCCACTGGGACGCGGAGAAGACGGCCATCGGCGCCATCCGGACGCTGAAGGAGAAGCTGGAGAAGGTGAAGAACGACCAGGTCGCCGCCGAGCGCCAGGGCGACCTCAACCGCGCCGCGGAGCTGAAGTTCGGTGTCCTGCCCTCCCTGGAGAAGGAGGTCCAGACGCAGAACCTCAAGCTCCTGGAGCTGCAGAAGAAGCAGAAGTTCCTCAAGGAGGAGGTGGACTCCGAGGACATCGCCGCCGTGGTGGCCAAGTGGACGGGCATCCCCGTCTCGCGGCTGATGGAGGGCGAGGTCCACAAGCTGGTCCACATGGAGGACCGGCTGGCCCAGCGGGTGATTGGTCAGCGCAGCCCGATTGAAGCGGTGTCCAACGCCGTGCGCCGCGCGCGCAGCGGGTTGCAGGACCCCAACCGGCCCATCGGCTCGTTCATCTTCCTGGGCCCCACGGGCGTGGGCAAGACAGAGACGGCGAAGGCGCTGGCGGAGTTCCTCTTCGACGACGACACGGCCATGGTCCGCATCGACATGTCGGAGTTCATGGAGAAGCACGCCGTGGCCCGACTGGTGGGCGCGCCTCCGGGCTACGTCGGCTACGAGGAGGGCGGCCAGCTCACCGAGGCGGTGCGCCGGCGTCCGTACACGGTGGTGCTCTTCGACGAAATCGAGAAGGCGCACCCGGACGTCTTCAACATCCTGCTGCAGATTCTGGACGAGGGCCGGCTGACGGACAGCCAGGGCCGCACCGTGGACTTCAAGAACACGGTGCTCATCATGACCTCCAACCTGGGCTCCGCCGATATCCAGTCGGGCATGGCGGGCAAGGAGGAGCTGGACGACAAGACGCGCGAGGACGTGATGGACGCGCTGCGCGGCCACTTCCGTCCGGAGTTCCTCAACCGCGTGGACGAAATCGTCATCTTCGAGCCGCTGCGCAAGAAGGACATCTACCGCATCGTCGACATCCAGCTCGCGAAGCTGGACAAGCTGCTCGCCGACAAGCGGCTGTCGCTGGAGCTGACGGACGCGGCCCGGGAGATGCTGGCGGAGCGCGGGTACGACCCGACGTACGGCGCGCGGCCCCTGAAGCGCGCGGTGCAGAAGAACCTGCTGGACCCGCTGGCGCTCAAGGTGCTCAGCGGTGAGTTCCTGCCGGGTGACACCATCCAGGCGGACGCGGGCCCCACCGGGCTCACCTTCGCCAAGGTGCTGGTGGACACGGCGAAGAAGGTGAAGCGCGCGGAGTAGGGGCCGGGCTCGTGCGTGCTCCGGGGCTCCACCGTCACTCGGTGGGGCCCCGTGCGTTTTTCCGTCACTCGGAGTCGGACATGCTGTCGTCGGAGGCCTCGGAATCAGCGGCGGAGTTGTCCTGCCAGTGCTGCTCCATGGCGGCCACCATCGCGTTGATGGGATTGGCCTCACCGCCATAGAGCTGGCCGAACGCGGTGGGATAGGCCTTGCGGATGGAGCGGGCATGCTGCCGGAAAGCCATGCCCCTGAGGGCATCCAGGCCCACGCCCGCCGTGGCCATGCGGGCCGGGTCCAACCCGAAGATTTCGTACTCCTCGTCGGCATTGCTGCCATCCGACTCGGTCATCGTGTCCTGGACCGTCTTGAAGTCGAACATGCTGAACAGCGCGGCCTCGAGGTCTTCATCGTCGACGTCGCCTCCCGTGTTCGCGTCGCGCGCCACCAGCGCGTCGTTCGCCACGGTGCCGGCGCCTCCGCCGAAGTCCGCCTGGGCCAGGGGGAGCTTGCTGCGCACCACCAGCCACTGCTGGATGTAGCGCTGGAGCGATATCGCGAGCAGGGGCGAGTCATCCCCCAGGGCGTTGGCGTTGGCCCGTCGGGTATTCAGCTCCGCGACCTCCGCCTGCAGCGCCGCCCTCTTGAGGCCTTGCAGCTGATTGCGCAGGCCCCAGCCCGGCAGGGCCCTCAGGTGGTCGTCGAGTCCGTTCATGCTCTGGGTGGCCTCAGCGAAGGACAGTCCCGTCAGCTCACCGTCGAGCGTGTCCAGATACGATTGCCAGGGTGTGGTGTGGTGCCGCTCACTGGGCCAGAGGGAGCCCGCGCGGCCTCCCACATTCACCTCGGTGATTTCCCCTTCATCATCCGCGCCGAGCTGCACCGCCACTCGCTGGATGGGCGCACCGCCCGCCCCCAGAGGGGCATCGACCTTGCGCTGGACTGGCTCGGTCAGCTTCAGGCCCGAGGCGCGCGAGCCCATGACATCCGCTTCGCGCTCCAGGCCCGGCGCGTCGTTGAGGGACTCGCCTTGAAGCTGCGTCGTGGGCTGCACGCGCCCCTGCTTCTGCTGCACGACGTGCCACGCCTCGTGGGCCAGGTGCTTCTCCTGCCCCGGCGCCACATGGATGTCCGAGCCCTGCGTGTACGCCAGCGCCTGGAGCTGCGCGGGCGCAGACGAGTTGTAGTGGACCCGCACGTCGTCCATGGACATGCCGGAGAGCGACTCCACTCCGGACTTCAAGCCGTCGGGCAGCCCGGTGTCGTTGCGGGGTGACGCGCGGCGCTGGAGCGTCTGGGCCTGCTTCGCCTGGGCCACCACCCGGGGCGACGAATCGAACGCCCTCTGGATTTCGCCCAGCGCACGCGCCCGGGAGTTGCCCCCCGCGGTGACACTTGAGGGCTCGGAGATTGACTCATCCCGCGTGGACAGCGACTCCTGAACGAACACGCCCATGCGAGGTCTCCCGTCGAGACACGCAATGTACCGCGCAGGATTCAGAGGCTGACAGGATGCCCCGGGTGTCGCGCGCGTCAGGCGGCTTCACACCGGGGCAGGTCCTTTCCGAGCAGAGGACGTGGAGCGTCTCATCCCCACGTCCCCGTCCCCTGGCTCAAGAGGGAGAAGGCGGCGACTGCGACGCATCCGCGCTGTCCGCGCGAATCTTGCGCGAGTTCTCCTGCAGCTCCCTCCAGGAGGCCTCGTACTCCTGGCGCAGGCGAGACCACTCGCCGCCCTTGGCGGACATGAGGCGACGCAGCGCATCCCCCGTGCTCTTGAACGAGCCGCGCAGGAACTGGAGCTCCTGCTTCGTGAGCAGCGAGTCCTCGGCCCGCGTCTGGGAGACGTTCGCATCCCAGGCGTCGAACTGCGCTCCCAGCTCGCGCAGCTCCGCCTCGCGCTTGCGCTCGTAGGTCGCGCGCCTGACGCCCGCCTTCTCCTCCGCGTCGACCAGGGACTTGTTCGTGTCGTCACAGACCTGGAGCAGCTCCTGCTTGCCCCGCTCGAAGTCCTCCGTGCCGCGCTTGCGCCACTCCTCCAGCTTGCGGTGGAAGGCCTCGCGTCGCTCCTTCACGCCTCGCAGCTCCTTCAGGTCGTCGTCCGCCTTGCGGATATCGGACTGCGCCTCGACTTCCGCGATGCGCGCGTCGATTCGTTGCTTCTCCGCGTCCATCTTCCGCAGATATGCCTCGCGCTCGTTCATGGTCTGGATTCCCCCTTCGTCGCGCCGCCCGGTGGCGGCTACTCGCGGGGGTATGGATGAGGATGGCCCCGGACGTTGCGCACAGGCGGCGGCGCGAGGGCCCGGTGTGCCGTGCGGAGTGCTTGACCCAGGGCCGGCTCCGAGCGAAGAGCCGTGCCCATGAAGCCCTGGGAGACACTCGAGAGCGCCAACCTGCCGGACGTGGGGGAGCTGACCCTGGTCCGCCGAGGGGATGAATACGTCCTGCGCGTGCGCGGCCAGACGCTGATGTCCAGCAGGATGCACGGCTCGGAGGAGGCGCTGGCGAAGGCGGGCTGCGCCGGGGTGGTGGCGGCCGGAACCGGGCGGGTGCTCGTTGGAGGGCTTGGCTTCGGCTACACCCTGCGCGCCGTGCTGGACACCGTGGGCTCGGGCGTCCGCGTCTCCGTCGTGGAGCTGCTGTCCACCGTCGTCGCCTGGAACCGGGGCCCGAACCTGGCGCCCCTCGCTGGAGCACCTCTCGAGGACAAGCGCGTCACCGTCATCGAAGGGGATGTCGGCGATGTGATGAACCGCAACTCCGCCACCTTCGACGCCATCCTGCTCGACGTGGACAACGGCCCCAGCGCCCTCACCCACCCCGACAACCAGGGGCTCTATGGCCTGCGTGGCATCTCCAACGCCGCCCGCGCCCTGCGCTCCGGAGGCACGCTCGCCGTATGGAGCGCGGATTCCGCCCCCGCCTTCGAGCGCCGCATGGAGAAGTGCGGCTTCACCGTCGAGGTCCTCCGTCCCCACGCCCACGGCACCAAGGGCCCCCGCCACGTCCTCTTCATCGGAAAGCTGGGCAAGGGCCGCCGCTGAGCCGGGCCCCAGAAGGGCTCGACAGAATATGACGACCGGTATATTCATCTCCTCGTGAGCAAGGGAGAGGACACACGCCGGCGGATGATTGCCGCGGCGGCGGAGATGCTGGAGCGCTCGGGGTATGCGGGTGCGGGCATCCAGGAGTTGCTGGAGGCAGGCAAGGCGCCGCGCGGCTCGCTGTACTTCCACTTCCCGGGCGGCAAGGAGCAGCTCGCGGTGGAGGCGCTCCAGGTCTCCTCCATGGAAGTCACGCGGCTGCTGGGTGAACACCTCGCCAGCGAGAAGGGCCTCGTCTCCGGGCTGCGTCGCGCGTTGGCGACGCTCGCGGACCGGGCGGAGGCCTCCGGCTTCGAGAAGGGCTGCCCCGTGTCGGCCGTGGTCCTCTCCTCGGGTGCCACTCCCGAGCCGGTGCGCGCGGCCGCCGCCGAGGCGCTGCGCAACTGGCAACAGCTCCTCGCCGAGCGGCTCCGCGCGGAGGGCCTCACGCCCGCCGAGTCGCGGCGACGCGCGGCCCTGTTGCTCTCATCCATCGAAGGCGCACTGCTGCTCATGCGCGCCCACCGCAGCAGGGCTCCCGTCGAGGAGCTGTCAAAGGAACTGGAGCGCCTGCTGTCGCTGGACTGACTCTGGGCCCGAGTCAACGCGGATGGGCCGCGTCGGCTCGACTCCAGAATATGTAGACTGGTCTATATATATCGAGGTCATCATGTTGATGTCGTCACCAGATGCGCTCGTCATCGGCTCCACGGGATTGATAGGGCGCTGGCTCGTGCCCGAGCTCACGCGGCGCGGGCAGCGGGTGGCCCTGCTGTCGCGCAACGCGGGGGCGCGGGCCCAGGCGTATCGGGACTGGGTGGCCGCTATGGGCGGCGCACCGGAGCGGCTCGTGTTCCTGGAAGGCGACTTGGATGCGCCGCGCCTGGGACTGAGCGCCGATGACGAGCTCGCGCTCCACGGCGTGCGCGACGTCTTCCACCTGGGCGCGCGCTTCGCCTGGCACCTGTCCGCCGATGATGCACGGCGAACCAACGTGGAAGGCACCCGCGCCGTGGTGGAGCTGGCCTCCCGACTGCCCTCCCTGCGCCGGCTCGTGCTCGTGGGCGGCTACCGCATCGGGCCTCGACTCAACGCCTCGGGCGCAGTCGTCCCCGCGCCCACGCGGGGCTTCACGGGCTCGGGCGCCTATGAGGCCTCGAAGGCGCTCGCGCATCAGGTGGCGCTGGAGACAGCCGCGCGGCTCGGGGTTCCCGTCACCACGGTGCACCCGTCCTCCGTCATCGGCGATAGCCGCACCGGGGCGACAGTGCAGAGCCTGGGGCTCGGGGACACGTTGCAGCGCGTCCACGCAGGGACGATGCCCGTGCTGCTGGGCTCACCGGAGACCTTCGTCCCCGTGGTGGCCGTGGACACCCTGGCGCGATTCCTCGCGGGCGTGGCGGAGCTCCCCGAGACACTCGGGCAGGAGTACACGCTGCTGGACCCGAGCACCCCTCCCCTCCATCAGCTCATCCGGTGGGCGGCGGAGCGCTCCGGTCGACGGGCACCGCGCTTCACCCTGCCCGTCTCGTGGGTGCGCTGGCTGCCCGAGCGACTGCTCAGCGCGGCCACGGAGTCGCTCGACTTCCTCGACACGGCCCGCTACCCGGTGGAGCCCGCACTCACGCTGGCCCGCCGCATGGGAATGGAGCTCCCTCCGGTGCACACGGTGATGGACCGCTGGTTCGACTTCCTTCGCGCCACCGACTTCACCCCCGATGTCGAACGGGCCCGCGAAGCAGCAGTGCGTCCCGCCTGACCCCACCTGTCCAGAGCCCCCGCGCGCTCCTCGCACCGAGCGCCCCGTCCTGTGGTGTAGTGGCGCCGCCTTCGACACGGACCGGAGACCTCCTGGTGAATCGCCCTTCCCTGCTGGCCTTGCTCGTCGTCCTCCTGACCGCTCCCGTGGAGCGCTCACTCGCGGCGCAGCCGTCCGCCGTGCTGGGGGGCCTGGATGGCCTCTATCCGGAGCTGGACACCTTCTATCGGGACCTGCACCAGAACCCGGAGCTGTCGTTCCAGGAGGAGAAGACCGCCGCGAAGCTCGCCGAGCGCCTGCGCAAGCTGGGCTTCGACGTCACCACCGGCGTCGGTGGCACGGGCGTCGTCGCGCTCTTGCGCAACGGGCCGGGCCCCACCGTCATGCTGCGCACGGACCTGGACGGGCTGCCCATGGAGGAGAAGACGGGCCTGCCCTACGCCAGCAAGGTGACGGTGAAGAACCCCGAAGGCCAGACGGTGCCGGTGATGCACGCGTGCGGACATGACGTGCACATGACGGTGTGGCTGGGCACCGCCACGCTGCTGTCCAAGAAGAAGGACCAGTGGCGCGGCACGCTGATGCTGGTGGGCCAGCCCGCGGAGGAGGTGGGCGCGGGCGCCCGGAAGATGCTGGCCGATGGCCTCTTCAAGCGCTTCCCCAAGCCCGACTTCGCGGTGGCCCTCCACAACACCACCGCGGCTCCCGCCGGACGCGTGGAGTACGTGGCCGGCTACGCGATGGCGCACGTGGACTCGGTGGACATCACCCTCTACGGCAAGGGCGGCCACGGCGCGTATCCGCACACCACGGTGGACCCCATCGTCATGGCGGCGCGCACCGTGCTCGCGCTCCAGTCCGTGGTCAGCCGGGAGAAGCATCCCCTGGAGCCCGGCGTCATCACAGTGGGCGCCATCCAAGGCGGCACCAAGCACAACATCATCCCGGACGAGGTGCGCCTGCAGCTCACCGTGCGCTCGTACAAGCCAGAGGTACGCAAGGCGCTGCTCGACGGAATCGAACGCGTCGCGAAGGGGGAGGCCCTCGTCTCCGGCGCCACCCGTCCACCCAAGGTCGAAGTCACCGAGGGCACGCCCGCCACCTACAATGACCCGGCGCTCACCCGCCGCCTCACCGACGCCGTGTCGAAGGTGCTGGGCGAGAAGAACGTGGGCGAGGCCCAGCCCGTCATGGGCGGCGAGGACTTCTCCGAGTACGGCCGCGCGGGCGTCCCCGCGGTGATGCTCTGGCTCGGCGCCGTGGAGCCCCAGCGCTTCACGCAGTCCCGCTCGGGCGGTGAGCCGCTCCCCTCTCTCCACTCTTCCGGATTCATCCCGGACCGGGAGCGCACGCTGCGCACGGGTGTCACCGCACTGACAACGTCGGCCCTGGAGCTCTTGGGCAAGCCCTGAGGCGCCTTGGTAGAACGGCGGCATGCCCAAAGCCGCCCTCGTACGCGCGCTCCTCCTCTCCGCCTGCTGGCTCTTCTGCGCCTGCGCGCGGCAAGTGCCCGCCTCCGCCCCCGAGTCCGCCTCGGGGGGTGCCCATCCGCCCGAGAACTTCTCGAAGCTGGTGGACACCATCTTCGAGGCCTCGTTCGACTTCTCGCCCTCCAATGGCACGGCGGTGGGACTTCACGCCTATGACAACCAGCTGGAGGACCTGAGCCGGCCACGCATCGAGGCCCGCATCCGCGAGCTGGACACGCTGCTCGCGCGACTGCACGCCGTGGACAAGGGCGCGCTCTCCTTCGACGACACCATCGACGCGGAGGCCCTGGAGAGCCAACTGCTCGCGGAGCAGTACGAGCTGAGCGTCCTGCGGAGCTGGGAGCACAATCCCATGCTGTACGCGGGGCTGCCGGGCGGCGCCATCGACGGGCTGATGAAGCGCGACTTCGCGCCGAAAATCGAGCGGCTGCGCTCGGTGATTGCGCGCCTGAAGGCCGTGCCCGCGGTCTTCGCGGCCGGCAAGGCCAACGTCCAGACGCCGCCGCGCGAGTTCACCGAGCTGGCCCTGCGCATGGCGAAGGGCTCCGTGGGCTTCTTCGAGGGCTCGGTGGCGACGTGGGCGAAGGACGCCGCGGGCAACGACGCCGTGCTCCAGTCCTCGTTCCTCGTGGCCAACCGCGCCGCCGTGGCCGCCGTGAAGGACTACGCACAGTGGCTGGAGAAGGACCTGCTGCCGCGCTCCACGGGCAAGTACGCGCTGGGCGAGGAGCGCTTCCTCACCAAGCTGCGCTACGAGGAGATGATTGACCTGCCCCTGCCGGAGCTGCTCGCGCGCGGTGAGGCCAATCTGGAGAAGGACTACCGCGACTTCGTGGCCACCGCGAAGCGCATCGACCCGCGCCTCTCGCCGGCCCAGGTGATGGCCAGGATTGAAGTGGACCACCCCACGGCCCAGGAGCTCATCCCCACGGTGCGCCGCTCCGTGGAGGGCGTGCGCGAGTTCCTCGTCGCCAAGGACCTGGTCACCATTCCCTCGGAGGTGCGTCCGCATGTGGAGGAGACGCCGCCGTATGCGCGCTCGGGCTCCTTCGCCTCCATGGACACGCCCGGGCCCTACGAGAAGAAGGCCACCGAGGCCTTCTATTACGTCACGCCCGTGGAGCCCGACTGGGACGCGAAGCACAAGGAGGAGCACCTGTGCCTCTACAACGCGCCCGTCGTGTCCATCATCAACATCCACGAGGTGTGGCCCGGCCACTACCTCCAGTTCCTCTATGCGCCCCGCTTCCCCACGAAGGTCCGCAAGCTCGTCGCGGTGGGCAGCAACGCGGAGGGCTGGGCCCACTACGCCGAGCAGATGATGCTGGACCAGGGCTTCGGCGGAGGAGACCCGAAGCCGCGCCTGGCGCAGCTCTCCGAGGCCCTGCTGCGCGACTGCCGCTACGTGGCCGGAATCAAGCTTCACACCGCGGGCTGGACGGTGGAGGAGGCCGCGCGCCTGTTCGTCGAGAAGTGCTTCCAACAGCCAGCCAATGCCTACGAGGAGGCCCGACGCGGCGCCTACAACCCGACGTACCTCTACTACACGTTCGGCAAGCTGGAGGTGCAGCGTCTGGCCCAGGACTACCAGGCCGCGAAGGGCCAGGGCCTCAAGCAGTTCCACGACGCCTTCGTCGCCCAGGGCAGCCTCCCTCTTCCGTTGGTGCGGCGGCTGCTCCTGCGCTGAGGACCGCGGGCCGCGACGAGGGCCTCCGGGCCGAAAGGCCCTCGCCGCGACTCGCGGGAGCACGCGCGTCCCCCAAGACGCCCGTGCTCCTCACCTCCCCTCGTGACTAGATGCAGCGCCCCGGGAAGAGGCTGAGGCAGCCCTCGCTCCCGCAGCGGGTGAAGAGCGCGCAGCGCCGGGCCTCGAAGTCTCCGAAGGCCCTCACCGACGTGGTGCGCCGCCCCTCCGCCGACGTCTCCACGCACATCTCGTAGTCGGTGATGGGCGTGTTCGGAACCTCGTAGAACGACTCGCCGGAGTTGAGCATCCCGCTGGTGGTCGCGCACGTCATCGCGTTCGCCGCCGTCGTCGCGCGGACCTCCACGGTGCGCACCGCGCACAGGTTCATGTCCTGGATGCCCACGACGAAGATGGAGCCCGAGGGGTCGCACGCTCCGCCCGTCACGGACCTGCAGCTGCCACCCACGCAGTTGCCTCCCGGGTTGCACATCTGACCGCTGGCCGAGTTGCAGCACGCCTCGCCCAAATCACCGCAGTTGCGGCACAGCTCGCCGCCCGACTCCATCACGCACATCAGCGAGCCACTGCAAGTCCCCGTGGCGCTGACGACGCAGCACTCCTGCCCCTCGGAGCCACACGGCACACACGTCCCGCTGTTGCACGCCAGCCCCGCGTTGCAGCTCGCGGAGTCGGTGCGGCACGCGCAGCCCTGCGTGCCCGCCTGGCTGGGGTCGCAGCTCGGGTTGCTTCCCTGGCAGCTTCCACAGCCCGCCATGACGACCATGCACAGCATCAACAGCCCCCGCAGGGGTGAGTTCAGGTTCACGATGGGATTCCTCATTCGCAGTATCGAAGGGAGCACGGTGTCGGCGTCGCTCATGGGCGCAGCACCAGGTGCACGGTCTGTCCCTCGCCATCCACCGCGCGGACCAGGACCTCGAAGTCGTCGGAGACGGCCAGCGCCTCCACGAAGCGGTAACCCGCCTTGGTCAGCTCCACGGGGGCCACCTGGGACAGAGGGACGCTCTTCTTCCCGTCCGGGGTGGAGATGAACGCCGACTGCGTCTTGCCATCCTCGGAGGTGGCGGTGCCCACGGCCCAGCCGCTGGCATTGAGGGACACGGCCTTCGCGGTCGCGAAACCCTCGGGCAGGGGCAGCCACTGCGTGCCCTCCTTCCGAGACCAGCGGAAGGGCTTGAGCTTCTTGTCGGAGGTGCGAACCGTTCCGAGCACCACGCCCACGTCGTTGAGCGCGGTGACTTCCGATTCCTGGTCCACCAGGACCTGGGACTCCTTGCCAACGATTCGCACCGCGCGGGTGCCCTTGCTCGTCGCCACGGTCGACGCGGCCTCACCCAGGGCGTTGAAGAAGATGCGACCCGAGGCGAGCCCGGCCAGGCCCTGGTGCTTCATCGGGCCGACCTCGTCCACCAGGTACACGGTGTCCTTGTCATCCGGCCAGCGCACCAGCGGGGTGCCATGCGCATTGCCCAGGAGCGCCTCGTAGCCGTCGACCCACAGCTCCGGGCCCGACTTCACCGCGCTGGCCTTCAGCCGGAATGCGTTGGGGCCCTTGGACGTGTAGGCGGTGCCGAACACGTCGCCGCTGCCACTGACGCCCTTCACCTCCACGCGGTTCGCCTTGAGGACCTCCTGGAGCGAATACGTGTCCTTCGTGGTGATGAGCGAGTCCGACTCCTGGTTCTCCAGCCGCGCCACCACCGAGCCCCCGTTCAGCACGAAGCGCGGGATGGAGTACCGCGGCAACGTGAACCAGTACTTGAAGGGGAACACGATGAGGACGCACCGCTGGAGCGCGACCCTGAGCGTCTGATTCACGCCTCCTGACGACGCCTGGATGACGGTGGGACCGGACCAGCCCGGGGGCAGCCGCATGGCGAAGCGCGCGGTGCGCTGGGCCTCGGGGACGCGCACGTTGAGCACGCCCACGCTCGCATCCACGCTCATCAACTCCACCAGCGCGCCCCCCGTGGGAGCGGGGCTGCTCAGCGTCACCTCGCCCACCAATTCCGAGGGGTCCGACGACTGGCAACGGTTGGTGGACGTCAGCACGCGAACCGACGACAGCCGGGGACGGGGCATGCCCGCGTAGGCCACGAACTGGCGGACCGACACGGGTTCGGTCCAATCGAACTTGAAGACGATGTCCGTGTAGCCGTCCACCCAGACCTGGCTGCCGGAGGTCAACAGCAGCTCCACGTTGTGCGGACACGCGGAGTGGGCACAGAACGGGTCATCCGCTCCGCGCACCTGCCGGGCCAGGGCCTTCAGCGTGCCGCGCACGCGGGTGACGCTGTTGGCGCCGCCCAGGTAGTAGGGCGTCGAGAGCGTCTCGTTGAAGGTCCAGGTCAGGACGTTGCCGGAGCGCGAGCCGGACATGCGCAGCACCACGTCCGAGTTGATGCCGAAGTCGCGCGCGGGGACGTTGAGGTTCAGCGTGCCGGACGCCTTGGGCAGCAGCCAGTAGCCCGTGGCGTAGTCGTTGCCCTTCACGTGGATGCGCGCCGCGTTGAGGCGCACGTTGGTACCGCGCCAGACGTCGTCCAGGACGTCCGCCTGGGCCACCGGAGACCACCAGAGGCTGAGCAGGGCCACCAGGCCCAGCCCGTTCAGAATGCGTTTCATGAAGACCTCGAATGCTGGGAGTGATTGAGACAGGAGGCGAAGGGAAGCGATGGCTCAGCCGTCACGCTGCGCGGAGGACTGGGCCATCAAGGACATGATGCGGGCGCGCACGGAGGACTGCTGTCCCGGGCGCAGCGCGAGGGCCTGGAGCATCTGGTAGATGGGCGCGCTGCCGTCGAGCCGGTGGGTGATGACGTTCAGGAGCGTGGACTCCGCGCCGGATGCGAGCTGGCCGGAGACGACCCAGGCCCGCAGTCGCTCCAGGTCCGCCGCGTCCAGCGTGCGCGCATCCAGCGCGTCGAGCAGCGCGGCCTGGACGACGCGCTCCTTCTCGAAGCCGAGCGAGTCCAGCAACATGCGGGTGGCCACTTCCTGCGGCGCCTTGCGCAGTGAGCCCGCCGCGGCGGCGCGCACCTCCGCCGAGTCCGCGCGGAGGTGGGGCCCCGCCTGGTCCAGCACGGACTCCTGGCCGGTGTTGCCCAGCGCGCGCAGCGCATGCAGGCGCTCCTCGTCATCGCGGGCATCGCGCAGCGCGTCCTCCAGCGGGCGCATGTACGTCGCCACCTCCGGGTCGCCCTCGGGCAGGTGCGAGACGACGCCGCCCAGGGCGTACAGGGACGCCCGCTCCGTGCCCACGTCGTTCGCCGCTCGGGCCTGGGCGTGCATCGCCGTGAGCATCCGCCCCGTCTCCGGCTCGGGCTCCTTGAGGAAGCCGGCGCGCTGCACCATGAACCCGAAGGCAGCCTCGTGCTCGCGGGCCACCGGCGACTGGAGCAGCTCGCGCATCGTGGCCTGCGCCTCGGCATGGCCAGCCCCGGCCAGGATGTCCATGGTCAGCTCGCGCAGCCCGGGCGACGCGCCCTTGCGCAGGAAAGCGCCCGACAGCTCCCGCGTGCGCTCGGGCTCCAGTTTGAGCGCGGCGATGGCGCGGCGCACGAAGCCGTCCAGGCCCGCGATGGCCTCCGGGCTCGTGGCGGTGGAGAGCACCTGGAGCACGCGGTCGATGGTCATCCCATCGGCCTGGCTGCGCAGCAGCGCGACCTCGGGGTCTCCCTCGAATGCAATCTGCGCGGGCTGGCGGATGATGGACTTGACCTCGCTGGTCGCGACGAGCGGCTTGAGCTCGCGGGAGGCGAACTCCACGCGCAGCCGCATCCGCCGCGACATCAGCGCGCCGCCGTCGGAGCGCGAGGCGTCCAGGGACTCGTCGTGGAACACGCCCGCCAGCCGCCCGTCCGGGGTGCGCTCGAAGCGCGTGAGCGAGCTGAGGTCCTGCTGGAAGGGCGCGGCCCCGCCCGCGGCACGCAGCTTCTGGTAGCGCGAGCGACGGCGCGTCAGCCTCGCGTCCCCATCGCCCTCGAAGCGGAAGCTGGCCTCCACGTCGCCCGTCTGGGTGGCCTCGAGGGCGTTCCACTCGGAGGCATCCTTCAGCTCGGTGGGGAACATCTCGGCCGCCAGCGTCTGCGTGAGCTGACGGAACATGGGCGGCTCTGCTTCCGAGTAGCGCACGGCCAGGAGCGCGCCCCGGGCGTCCAGCTCCACCCACGCGGAGGCGGACTGGGGAAGGTGCGCCGCCAAGGTGGCGGCGTCGGGGAGGAGCGGCTGGCCCGACAACATGGCCTCGTGCCGCTCCAGCGACTTCAGCGTCAGGCGCAGCCGCGTACCGGTGGGGCGCACCTCCAACGCCTGGAGCGCCAGCGAGCCCTCCAGGTGCAGCGTGCCGTCAATCGTCGTGGACTCGCCGGCGGTGGCCAGGGGCAGCGACACGCGCTGGAGGTCGTCCCAGACGAGGCGATAGACGCGCTCCTCGCCCAGCGTCCACTGGTACAGGGGCAGCCGCGAGTCGCTCACGACGGCCGAGGGGTCGGCGACCGCCGCGGTGGGGCGCGTGAAGTACCAGGCGGACAGCGAGCCGGTGAGCAGCAGGGTGGACAGCACGGCCGTGCGGACGGCGAACCTCTGGCGACGCATGACGGACTCCAGGAATCGGAACGGAAGAGGACTTGGGAAGGGGCCACCCCGACACATCTGCATCGGGGTGGCGGAAGAGAGGCCGGCTCCGCCTCGATGGGAGGAGCCGGCTTCTGGACCTGCGCGGGTGGCTAGAAAATCTGGGCCATCGGCACGGTCACTTGCTGCGTGTAGATGTTGTGCTTGATGCCGAACCCGCTCCACGTGAAGACGGGGAACTCCGCGGACAGGGGCCCCAGCTCGGCGAAGAGCATGATGCGGCCGTCCAGGAAGCGCGCCTCGATGTCGAGCTTCGACGTGAGCCGCAGGAACAGCGTGTTCGGGTTCGTCGGGTGCGAGGGCGAGCTCAGGTAGATGCCGACATCGCTGTACAGCGGCAGATTCACGCGGGTGATGGTCACCTCGCCGCGCACGGCCGCCTGGAGCCCCGGGATGCCGATACCCACCGACGCGAAGCCGTTCGCGGTGAGGTACGGGGTGATGATGCCGAAGATGTCCACGCCCAGCAGGTCCGCCGCGCAGTCACGGGTGATGGCGCCACCGAGGGAGATCTTGACGCCCGTCTCGGCGGAGACGCCGCCCGAAATGGTGACGGGGATGAACCACACCATGAAGGTGGTGGAGGCCTTGGCAGCGTCGCTCTTGTAGAAGGGCTTGTCCTCCGCGAAGGTCATGCGCAGCGGGTAGTTCCGGTCGTGGCTGTAGACGGAGAGGGTCAGCACGCGAGCGTCCAGCTTCAGCCGGATGCCGTTGCCCTCGGTGCCCGCCTCGCCGGCGACGTGGACCACCTCGAACCGCGGGGAGCCGAACACGTTCGCGGACGCGTTGAACTCCGCGTAGACCCGCGCGTTGTAGTCGCACCACGGCCCCGTCAGGCCGAACCCCTTCGCCTTCAGGTCGCCGCCGGGCGCGGTGACTTCCCAGCCCGCCTTGTAGTCGTAGCCACCGCCGAACGTGCTGTCGCCGGAGGAGCCACTGTCGCCGTGCTCACCGCCGTGGCGCACCAGGCCCGTGGACGGCTCCACCGGAGCGTCCAGCTTCGCGATGTACTGGCCGTAGATGCTCAGGTACTGGGTGAGCAGCGTGGAGTTGAGCGTGTAGTCCTTCTCCTTCAGCGCGGAGATCTTCAGCAGGTTCGCGTTGCGAACGAAGCTCTTCTCGCTGAAGTCGTTGCCCGTCAGGTTCAGACAGGCCTGCAGGTCCGCGGCGCGGCGCGGCCCCATGGCGGCGTCGAGCTGCCCCTTGTAGCGGCGCGGGCTCCAGTCGCAGGACGTCGCCTTCGAGCTGTCGAGGCAGCCCTTCTCCTGGGCCTGCACCAGCCGCTCCTCGATGGCCTTGTCGAGCACGTAGAGATGCTCGCCCGCGGCGTTGTTCAGCTCCTTCGGGTCCCGGTCCTGCCGCTTGTAGAGGGCGGCGGCCTGCTGCCACTCGGCGTAGACGGCCTCGCGCTGGCGCAGCAGGGCGGTGAAGACCTCCTGCTCCTCCTGGCGCACGGTGAGCACGTCGTCGGCGGTCTTGCTGAGCTGCTTGCTCATCGCCTCGTGCCAGGCGTCCGTCGGCGTGGCCCACTTGCGGGCCTGCTCGTTGTTGGCCAGGGACGCGGCCTCGCTGGTGAACTTGTAGCCGCCGACACCATCGGGGTACGGGCCCGGCGAGAACTCGAAGTACGCGTTCTTCGCCACCATCTGGTCCGCCCAGATGGGCGCCAGCTTCTTCTGGTCCTTGCTGTACAGCGTGCGGTTCGCGATGCCGTTCGCGCCGTACGCCGCGGTGAAGAGCGCCCGGTAGTCGTCACCGTACTGACCCGCCAGCCGCTCGAAGCGGCTGTAGCCGAGGTACTTCTCGTCCACGAACTCCTGGCACGAGGTGAGCTGCGTGCCGTTCTTGTCCCAGGCCTCCAGTTGGGTGAGGTACGCCTTCTCCGCCTTCGTCAGGTTCTCCAGCCGCTTGCGGTAGAGCACCTGGCCCTTGAGCACCTGGCCCGCGAGGCTCTGGTCCATGCCGCTGAAGTTGGTGACGCCCAGCGTGACGGGCTGCGTGCCCACCGTCGCCGTCTTGCCACCGAGCGCATCCGGCAACAGCGCGACCTTCTTGGGCGACTGCTCCCAGCGCGCCTTCCACGCCGTCTCCGTGAGGTCCTGGCAGTACGCGTCGAAGGACTTCCCGCAACTGCTCGAGCGGTAGTCCACGTTCGCGCACTGCTCCAGCACCGGCGTCGTGCACGGCGCCGCGACACTCGCGGGCGCCGCCAGCATCGTCACGGACAGTCCGGCCCAACGCAGCGGGCTCCCCAACAGACCCACTCTCTTCCCCTTGGTCATATGCAGCTTCGTCCTTGGTGTGGGGCCGGCTTCGGGCTCGGCCCGCGCAGCCACAGAGCACACGCTGTGCCGCGCGCTGCTCACTCGGGGACGGGAGGAGACGAGCGCGCCAGGCGAGGACCCGGGAGCAACACGGCGCCCAGGAGCGTTGCCTGCGAGGCAACAGCCTCCACGCGACACTGCCCGTGGGCCACGAAACGACGAACGAGCCCGAGGCCTCGAGGGTTCGAGGCCCGGACTCGGCCGGGGACGACTCAGCGCTTCAGGGAATCAGTGGCCCACGCGCTCGCACAAGTCACCGCGAGCAAAGGTCCAGTCGCGTCGGACGGTGGCGGGGACCACGCCCAGCACCGCCGCGGTCTCCTGGATGCCCAGGCCCGCGAAGTAGCGAAGCTCGACGACGCGGGCCAGCCGGGGCTTGAACGCCTCCAGCTCCACCAGCACCCGCTCCAGCTCCAGGACGTCGATTTCGACGCCGACCGGAAACTCGAAGACCTCGTCGCGCAGGTACAACGGCTCGCGGCGCGCGGCGCTCCGGCGCGCATTGCGCACCCGCACGCCCTCCACCAGCACCCGGCGCATCGCCTGGGCACCCGCGCCCATGAAGTGCCGTCGCCGGTCCGCGTCCAGGACGTCCCCCGACAGGCGCCCCCAGATGTCGCGCAGGAGCATCGTCGGGCCCGTGGAGAGGCGCGGTGACTCGCCATTCATGTCCGAGTGCGTCATCTCCCGCAGCTCCTGGTACGCCACCCACCTCAGGGCGTCCCGAGCCTCCGCGTTCCCGTTGCGAGCGCCGTCCAGCAGCGATGTCATCTCCGACATGCCCATGGTGTCCTCCTGGGTCTCACATCCCATCGAGTCGCTTCGCCACGCCTGCCTACGATTTCGAACGAGTTCCCCCGCGAATCTTGAGAACAAAGAATTGTTTTTCGTGAATGCCGACAATTCCCTGCCCGGTGGGATTACCCAACCTGCGCTCCCAGGGTGGCCTCGCGCAACGCAACCTCACTGCTATTTCTTGAATTTCTCGCTTTTCCACATCCCCAGGGACCACTGGAGTACGTTCGCGGAGCGAGACGTCGGGTTGTCTGCGCCAGGCAGCCCTGCTCGCCAGGCGACACGCCATGCGGGCGGCCCATGCGGGCGGCCCATGCGGGCACGGGAGGCCGTTGCCCGGGCAGCAGGCGCGCGACTTTCCGGGCTGAAGGTGAGTCCCGACGGACGTCAGACGGTGGGCAGCCAGAGGACGAAGCGCGCACCGCCTCCACGCACCCGCTCGTAGCGCAGGTCCGCGCGCATGCTCCTGGCGAGGCGACGGCACAGCGCCAGGCCCAACCCCACGCCGGGCGCGGACTTCGCCGCGGTCTGCACGGATTTGGAGAACGGCTCGAAGAGCTTGCGCGCGGTGGCTGCGTCCACCCCGGGGCCGTGGTCCCTCACCGCCAGCCCCACGCTCCTGCCGCGCCGCTCCAGCTCCACATGGAGGCGCTTGTCCGCCGCGCCCGCCGCGTACTTCGCTGCGTTGTCCACGAGGTTGAAGAGCACCTGCTCCACCGCGGACGGGTCCGTGAGCACGGCCACGCCCGGAGGCACCTCGACGTGGAGGGAGAGGCCCGCCTGGAGTGCGCGCTCGGAGAGCCGCTCCTCCATCCGGGAGAGCAGCGCGCCCACCTCCACGCGCACCAGTCGCGCGGGAGTCCGTCCCCGCTCGATTCGCGCATAGGCGAGCACGTTCTCCACCAGGTGACTCAGCCGCTCCGCCTCCCGGTGGAGGATGTCGAAGTACTCCTGGCGGCGCTCCGCGTCCGGCACCATCCCCGCCGACAGCATCTCCGTGTACATCCGGAACGTCGTCAGCGGCGTGCGCAGCTCGTGCGTCACGGCCGAGACGAACGCGCCCCGGCGCTCGCTGAGCGACATCACCCCGCCCAGGAGCGCCACCACGGCCACGCCCGCGAGCGCCACGCCGCTCCACGCCACCATCAACACCAGGGGCAGGGACGACAGCGCCCCCGACGAGCCCTCCTCGCTCGGAGCCGCGCCCGGCACCAGCCGCACCGGCAGCGACGCCAGCATCCGTCCCTCTCCCTTCACCGCCCCCGCGTCCTTCACGGGCTCCAGCGTCGCGCCCGGCAGCAGGTCCTCCACCTTCCCCTGGAGCCATCGCCGGAGCGAGGGCCAGTCCAGCCAGCAGCCCTGGATGTAGTCCTGCCCGTCCACCTGGACGCGCCGACCGAGCAGCAACGCGTCTCCCACCCAGATGGCCCGCATCTCCTCGACGACTTCCCGGGCGAGGGCCTGCTCCAAGGGCGCCACCTTGCCGTAGCCCACGACGTTCTGACTCGCGGCCTGGCGGGCGCTGCGGGAGCGCGCATCGAACTCGCTCGCGTTCTTCGTCCACTGGAGCGCGTCCGCCAGCTTGATACCAGCCCCCCGCCGCGACATGGGGACGGACGGAGTGGGAACGCGCCTCGCCAGCGCCTCCCCCACGCGAGCGTCCCGCAGCAGGCGCGACACCTGCTCCAGCCGCTCGCGAAGGACCTCCTCATCCACTCCGGGGCGAGGGAGGGACGGGGTTCGCAGCGCGGGCACCACCACCTGGGGCGAGGACACCGCTCCGTCGGGGCCCATCTGGAAGTGCAGCAGGACATGCTCCGGGGGACCCGCGAGCAGCGGCGAGGCCACCCAGGCATGGCCCTCGGGCAGAGGGCGCCGCTCCGCATCCAGGACGCCGCGCGCGGGGGCCACGGCCGCATAGGCCTCCACCGCCACCGCGCTCTCCCGAGCCACCAGCGGCAGCAGCTCCGAGTCGAGCCGCCACAGGGCCAGCCGCACGTTCTCCTCTCGCCCCGCGCTCTCACGCGCCTGACGGTCCGCGCGGTCCAACCGCAGGGCGAAGACAGACAGCCACACCACGCCGGCCAGCGCGAGAAGCAGACAGGCGCTCACCGCGAGCCAGACACGCCAGGAGCGAATCATCTCGGGCCGCCCGGCACGGAGAACATGTAGCCCTTGCCGCGCACCGTGAGGATGACGCGGGGCTCCGCGGAATCGTCGCGCAGCTTCTCCCGCAGGCGCGCCATCGTCATGTCCACCGTGCGCGTCTGCACGCTCCTCGCGGGCAGATGCCACACGCGTTCCAGCAGTTCCTCCCGGGAGATGGCCCGCCCGGCGTTCTCCCCCAGGTAGCGCAGCGCCTCGGCCTCGCGCTCGGAGAGGTCCGTCCGGGAGCCATCGTCGAAGCTCAGCTCACGGCGCTCCACCACGAAGTGGCCTCCTGGGAAGTCCACGCGGGGGGCACCCTGGGGCCGCTCCGCCGAGCGCCGGAGCACCGCGCCCGCGCGGGCCAGCAGCTCGCGCACCGAGAAGGGCTTCACCACGTAGTCGTCCGCGCCGAGCTTCAGCCCCATCACCCGGTCCTCCTCCTGGCCCCGGGCGGTGAGGATGATGACGGGCAGCGTCGGCCGGCTCTTGCGCACGGCCCGGAGCAAATCCAACCCGTCACCGTCCGGGAGCACCAGGTCCAGCAGCACCAGATCCACCGGCGTGCGCTCCGCCAGTCGCTGGCCTTCCTCACGCACGCCCGCTTCGAGGACCTCGTAGCCCTCGAAGCGAAGCGCATCCACGATTCCGCGCCGGATGGCGGGGTCATCCTCGACGACGAGCACTCGGCGCGCGGCCATGACGGCATCCTACTCCAAGGTGAACTGACGCTTCGCCGCCTCGCGGCTCACCACCTGGCCGATGACGCCATCCAGCGTGTCATCCTCCTTCGTGGGGTTCTGCTTGCGAGCCTCCGCGAGGAACTGCTGGCGCGCCTTGCCAAGGTCCTGGATGCGCTGCTGGAGCGCCGCACGCTCCTTCTCCCGAGCCTCCAGCCACGCCTTGCGCCCCTCGCCGTCCAGGTTGCGCATCGGCTCGGGCAGGTCGTCGGCGGCGACGGCGCTCAAGTCCAGCTTGTTCTTCTTCACCGCGTCCACCAGGTCCCAGCTCTCGTTGGAGTAGTTCCCGGAGGACTTCGCCATCGAGCGCGCCGCCATGTTCTGCACCGACACGCCGCGAGAGAGGCTGTCCTGCTCCTGCTGCCGCATCTGGCTCGCCTTGCCCGCGGCGCCGCCATAGACGACGTAGGTCTTGTTCAGCTCCTCGCCCAGCTTTGCAATCTCCTGGTCCTGCGGCGCCGCCAGCTCCACCACCTTCAGGTTCTGGTCGATGTTCATGTAGCTGCCGTCGGCGAGCGTGGCGGCGGCCTTCCACTGGTCCGAGATGCCCTGCTCGTAGTCACCGCAGTGGATGGTGTTCACGGTGATGCCCTGCTTGCTGGCGGCGGACACGGCCTCGCGGAAGTCGACGGGGCCCTGGGTGAAGGTCTCGTTGCCGGCGATGAAGATGAGGCGCATCGCGTCCGGGTTCGTGCTCCAGGCGAGCTTCCGGGTGGCCTCCTGGATGACCTCGCCGCAGTGCTCGGAGCCGCCGGTGGTCCGCAGGGCGAAGAGGCGCTCGGAGATGGCATCCAGGTCCGTGGTGAAGGGCGTCAGCAGACGAATCTCATTCGCGCCCGCGCCCTCCCCCGCGTAGCCGTAGGCGTAGAGGGCCAGCTCGAGCCGGGGAGCGGCGCCCCCGCGACGGGCGCGCGCGAAGCGGTTCACGATGTTCCACAGCTGCGTGCGGGCCTGGTCCAGCAGGCCGTCCATGCTGCCGCTGGTGTCCAGCAGCAGGGCAATCTGGATGACGGGCGCCGAGGCGTCCACCGGCACGGGCTTCGCGGGAGGGACCGCCACGGGAGCGGGAGGCGCCACCGCGACGGGAGAGGGAGACACCACCACGGGCGAAGGCGGAGGCGGAGTGGACGCGGGCTTGCCCAACAGGAGCGCGGAGAGCGCGAGCACCGCGGCCGAGCCGAGGATGATGGGGAGCTTGAGGGCCGGTTTCATCGTGAGTCCTTTCGTGCGGCAGTGCCCTGAAGAGCACGCTTGGAACAGTAACGATGGAGACCGTCCGAAAGGTGTAACCGCCGTGTAACCGGGTGCGCGGCTACCGCGTGTCCCAGAGGAAACCCAGCTCCAATTCGAAGGCCTCGAAGGGCTCCGCGCGAACTATCGCGTGCGCCTCGTGGGTGACGGGCGGGGCGTAGCTTCGTCCCTCGAGGCGATGGACCTCCAACGTCCGGGCTATCGGATCGATGATCCAGACATGGCGCACGCCTTCGCGGGCATACAGGGGAAGCTTCAAGGAGCGGTCCAGCCGCGACGTGGACGGGGACAGCACCTCGCAGACCCAGTCCGGGACGACCGTGAAGCCGACCGTCTGCGGCAGCTCTGGCATCCGCTCACGTCGCCAGCCCGCGAGGTCTGGGACGATGACATTGCCCCCGGACGGATGAAGCTCCGGTTCGAAGAGGATGAGCCAGCCTCCAGGCCCACCCCGCCCCCGGTCGAACGGTCCGCTCAGCTCTCCCCCCAGTCGGAATGCCGCCAGCGCGTGCCGCGGCGCTGGCCGAGGGCTGACGTGCAGCACCCCATCAATGAGCTCCCCGACCACCGTCTCGGGAAGCGCCTCCAGGTCCGCATATGTGGCCGGCTTCTTGTCCATGACGTCCCCATACCCATAAGCCTCGCCGCCCAACCCCAGTTCCATGGTCATACGAGGGGAATAGCACCGGGGTCTGACGTGTGAGGGTGTCCATGCATCAACCACCCTCCCAGGTTGTATCGGCTGGACGGCGTACGCAAGGGGGCGATGCACCGCCACCCGGCTCGGGCCACACACGCGCACGCTGTGCAATCACGCGGCCATTGGCCCCGCCAGCTCAAGCACTCCGGAGCATCAGCCGTTCCACCACGGAGCGCACCTCACGCAGCCGCGCGGGGTCCGTCACGGCGACGAAGATGGTGTCGTCACCGGCCACCGTGCCGGCGAGCCCCGGAACCTCCGGCTCGCGATCCAACGCCAGCGCCAGGGCGGGCGCGTAGCCAGGCCCTGTCTTCACCACGAGCATGTTCGGCGGAGCCTCGATGATGCTGACGCGCTGCCGCTCGGTGGCCACCACCGGCTCCGTGGCCGCGCGCTGATAACGCCCGCCCACCTTCTGCACGCCCAGCTTCTTCAGCCGCCGCGACAGCGTGGACTGGCTCGGCGCCTGCCCTTCCGCTTCCAGCAGCTCCTGCAAGACCGCCTGATCGCTGATCTCCCGCTCCGAGATGAGCCGAAGGATTTCGTCGTCCAGGTTCATTCCCACCACCATGCATGCGCGTGAATTTCCATGCAAGGAACCCGCATGAAAGATTGCGGGAACATTACCCTTGCGCGTCGCGTCTTTCTGCATAATATCCGCGCCCCATTCGCGGAAATGCACGCATGCCGGTGCATATTCATCCACCTATGCATCCGGTCCAGGCCAGGGAGCGCAGGCCCATGAAGCACGTCACGCACATCAAGGATCTCGGCCCCGCGGGTGTAGAGGCCGTCCTCGCGCAGGCAGCGGCCTGGAAGAAGACGCCTCCGGGCCGTCATCTGGAGGGAAGCATCCTTGGGATGGTGTTCTTCAACCCGTCGCTGCGCACGCGCACCTCGTTCGAGGCGGTGATGCTGCGCGGGGGTGGCAACGCCATCATCCTGGACGTCGGCGCGGGCGTGTGGAAGCTGGAGCACCGCGAGGGCGCGGTGATGAACCTGGACCGGGCCGAGCACCTCAAGGAGGCCGCGCCCGTCCTCTCGCGCTTCGTGGACATGCTGGGCGTGCGGACCTTCTCGCAGGGTGGCGGCGACGAGGAGGACGAGGTCGACCCCATCATCAACGCGTTCCGCAAGTGGGCCACCGTGCCCGTGGTCAGCATGGAGTCCGCGCGTGAGCACCCCTGCCAGGGTCTGGCGGACGTGCTGACGTTGCGCGAGACGTTCGGCACCACGAAGAAGCTGCCCGTGACGCTGACGTGGGCGCCGCACATCAAGCCGCTGCCCAAGGCGGTCCCCAACTCGTTCCTCCTGAGCGCCGCGGCGGCGGGCTGCGAGGTGCGCGTGGCGCATCCTCCCGGCTTCGAGCTGCACCCCACCGTGCGCGCGGAGGCGGAGGCGTACGCCAAGGCCACTGGCGGCAGCATCACCTACACCCACGACCAGGACGAGGCGCTCGCCGGCAGCCGCGCCGTCTACGCCAAGTCGTGGGGCCCGACGGCCGCGGCGGCGTTCTCGCCCAACGACGTCACGGCGCTGCTCGCGTCGTATTCCGGGTGGATGCCCACGCTGCGCACCATGGCGAGCGCGGCGAAGGACGCCGCGTTCCTGCACTGCCTCCCCGTGCGTCGCAACGTGGAGGTCGCCGACGAGGTCCTGGACCACCCCAGCAGCCGCGTGGTGGACGAGGCGGGCAACCGCTTCCATGTCCAGCGCGCCCTGCTCCACTGGATGCGCTCGCAGTCCCGCTGAGCGGCGCCACCCAGGCGCGCCTCTCCCCTTCTCTTCCTTTCGAGGTCTCCCGTGCCCTTGTCACCCGACCCGTACTCCGCGCTTCGCAACGCCGCGCGCTATGTGCAGCAGTTCCGCCGCAAGACGTTCGTCGTGAAGCTCGGCGGCGCCATGCTGAGCGACCCGCGTCTGCGCCGCTCCGCGTGCGAGCAGATCGCCCTGCTGTGGACGTTCTCCATCCGCCCCGTCGTCGTGCACGGCGGCGGGCCGGAGCTGGACGCGCTGTGCGACGCGCTCCACCTGCCCGTGGAGAAGGTGGCGGGCCGCCGCATCACCTCCGGTCCCGTGCTGGACGCGGCGAAGATGGTGCTCGCCGGCAAGCTGCACACGGACCTGCTCGCGGACCTCCAGGCGGCGGGCGTGCCCTCCGTGGGCCTGAGCGGCGTGGACGCCGGGCTCATCAAGGCGCGCAAGCGTCCTCCCGTCATGGTGACGGAGCCGGGGGCCACCGAGGGCCGGCTGGTCGACTACGGGCTCGTGGGCGACATCGAGGCGGTGGACACGCGCGTGGTGGAGCACCTGCGCTCGGCCGACTACGTGCCCGTCATCGCGCCCCTCTCCGGCGGCGTGGACGGCGCCGTCTACAACACCAACGCGGACACCGTGGCGGCGGCGCTGTCGGTGGCCCTGTCGGCGGAGAAGCTCTTCTTCCTCGTCCAGGTGCCGGGCCTGCTGCGCGACCTGAATGACCCCACGTCGCTCGTCACGCTGGCGAACCTGACGGACCTGGCGACCATGGAGAACACGGGCGCCATCTCCGGCGGCATGCGTCCCAAGGCGCACGCCATCCGCCACGCGCTCGTGGGAGGAGTGGGCAGCGTGCACCTGGTGAGCGGCGTGGCGCCCAACGCGCTGTTGGAGGAGGTCTTCACCAACGAGGGCAGCGGCACCATGGTGGTGCGCGAGAAGGCGCCGAAGAACGCGGGGAACGGGGGATGAAGGCGGCGGAGCTGCTCCAGGCGCTGGTGGCCATCCCCAGCGTTTCGGGTGACGAGCGACTCATCGCGGACACGGTGTCCGGGTGGGCGGAGGGCTGGGGTGCGCGCGTCCAGCGGAAGGGCCACAACGTGTGGTTCTCCGTGGGAAGCGGGCCGCGCCGGCTGCTCGTCAACTCGCACCTGGACACGGTGAAGCCGTGCGCCGGGTGGACGTACGCGCCCCACGCGCCCGAGTGGCGCGAGGACCGCCTGTACGGACTGGGCAGCAACGACGCCAAGGGCTGCGTGACGGGGATGCTCGTCGCGGCCCGGACGCTCCTGAAGGAAGGCCCGCCGCCAGGCGGAGAAATCGTCTTCGCCTTCACCGCCGAGGAGGAGACGGGAGGCCTGGGCCTGGGCACGCTGCTGCCGGAGCTGGGCCCGCTGGACGCCGCGGTGGTGGGAGAGCCGACGAGCCTCAAGCCCTGCACGGCCCAGCGGGGCATGCTGCTCTTGCGCTGCACCGCGCATGGCCGCAGCTCGCATGTCGCGCACGCGCACAACGCGCAGGCGGTGAACGCCATCCACGTCGCGGCCGGAGACATCTCCACGCTGGCGGAGCTGCGCTTCCCGGCCCACCCGCTGCTGGGTGAGGCGCGGGCGCAGGTGACCCAGATTTCCGGAGGGCTGGCGCGCAACCAGGTGCCGGACGCGTGCGAGTTCTTCGTGGACCTGCGGACGACGCCGAGCATGGACCACGCGCAGGTGGCGACCCAGATTGGTGGCGTCTTGAAGAGCGAGGTGAAGGTGCACTCGGCGCGGTATCAGCCGAAGGCGACGGCCTCGCAGCAGCCCATCGTCCGGGCGGCCATCTCGGCGTCGGGCAACGAGCCGGTGGGCTCCAGCACCACGTCCGACTGGGCCTTCCTGGGCGAGCTGCCCACGGTGAAGGTGGGCCCTGGCGACACGCTGAGGAGCCACCTGGCGGACGAGTTCATCACCCTGGCGGAGCTGGACGCGGGTGCCGCCTTCTACACGCGCCTTCTGCGCGGCTACTTCGAGGAGGTGGCCCGTGGCTGAGACTCTGTGGGGCAAGGGCGCCGCGCTCGACGCGGTCATCCACCGGTTCACCGTGGGCGACGACCCCGTCGTTGACCTGGCGCTGACGCCGCACGACGCGCTGGGCAGCGCCGCGCACGCGCGCATGCTGGGCAAGGTGGGCCTGCTCAAGCCCGAGGAGTCGCGGGCCCTCGTCAGCGCGCTGAAGACGCTGCACGACGAGGCGCGCGCGGGTCACTTCACCATCCGCCCCGAGCAGGAGGACGGGCACACCGCGCTGGAGGCCGCGCTGGTGGAGCGCGTGGGCGAGCCGGGCAAGCGCATCCACCTGGCGCGCTCGCGCAATGACCAGGTGCTGCTCGCGGTGCGGCTGCTCCTGCGCGAAGAAGTCCTGGCGCTGGGCGCGGGCGCCGTGAAGCTGGCCGAGGCCTTCCTGGACTTCGCGCAGGCGCACGCCCACGTGGCGATGCCGGGCTACACCCATCTGCGACGCGCGATGCCGTCGACGTTCGGCATGTGGGGCATGGCCTTCGCGGAGGGGCTGCTCGAGGAACTGGAGGCGCTGCGCGGAGTGTGGGGCCGACTGGACCGCTGCCCGCTCGGCGCCGCCGCGGGCTTCGGCGTGCCGCTGCCCATCGACCGCGAATTCGTCGCTCAGTTGCTCGGTTTCAGTCGCGTGCAAAGAAGCCCCATCGACGCGCAGAACGGACGAGGCCGCCACGAGTCCGCGGTGCTGGGCTGGGCCTGCAGCGTCGCGGGCACGCTGGAGAAGTGGCTGTGGGACGTGCAGCTCTACAGCACGGACGAGTTCGGCTTCCTCGGGCTTCCGGACGCGTTCACCACCGGCTCGTCCATCATGCCGCAGAAGAAGAACCCGGACGTGGTGGAGCTGGCGCGTGGGCGCTGCCGCGAGCTGCGGGGACTGGCGCACCAGGTGGAAGCGGTGGCGGGCGGCCTGCCCTCCAGCTACCACCGCGACTTCCAGTTGCTCAAGCGCCCCACCTTCGCGGCGCTGGCCTCCAGCCGCGCGCTGCTCGACGTGCTCGCCCGACTGGTGCCGGTGCTCCAGGTGAAGGCGGACGCAGCCGCGCGCGCCTGTGATGACACGCTGTACGCGGCCCACCACGCCTACACACTGGTGGCCGGTGGACAGGCCTTCCGCGACGCCTACCGCCAGGTGGGCCGGGAGCTTTCGGACGGCACGTTCCACCCGGACCGCGAGGCCCTGACGGCCACCCACCTGGGTGGCGCCGGAAACCTGGGGCTGCCCCAGGCCCGTGAGGAGCTGGCCGCCGCGCGCGCCTGGCTCGACGACACCCACCGCGCCCTGGCCACGGCCACCGCGCGCGTGTGGGACGTATGACCCCCTTCCCCGTGAGGAGTGACGACATGAGCAAGAAGAACGTGGTGCTGGCCTTCTCCGGCGGACTCGATACCGCTTTCTGCACGGTGTATCTGCGCGAGCAGGGCTACGCCGTCACCACCGTCACCGTGGACACGGGAGGCTTTCCGCCCGAGCAGCTCGCGAGCATCGCGGCCCTGTCCGCGAAACTGGGCGCCGTGGAGCACATCAAGGTGGACGCGCGCGGCACCCTCTTCCAGGGCTACCTGCGCTACCTCATCGCCGGCAACGTGCTGCGCGGACAGCTCTACCCGCTGAGCGTGTCCGCGGAGCGGGCGTGCCAGGCCGTGGAGGTCGTCCGCGTGGCGCGCGAGAAGGGCGTGCAGTCGCTGGCGCACGGCAGCACCGGCGCGGGCAATGACCAGGTGCGCTTCGACGTGGCGTTCCGCTCGCTGGCCGGTGACTTGGAGCTGCTCACCCCCATCCGCACGCTGGGCCTGAGCCGCAAGGAAGAGCTGGCCTTCCTCGCCGAGCGCGGCATCCACATGCCGCCGAAGCTGGGCTCCTACTCCGTCAACGAGGGCATGTGGGGCACGTCCGTGGGCGGCAGCGAGACGCTCAACTCGTGGAGCGCGCTGCCCGAGGCGGCCTTCCCCTCCGGGGAGATTCCCACCGACTTGAAGCCTCGTCCCCTGACGGTGGGCTTCGAGCAGGGCATCCCCGTGTCGCTGGACGGCAAGGCGCTGGGGCCGGTGGAGCTGGTGGAGGCGCTCAACGTGCTGGGGCGTCAGTACGGCATCGGCCGGGGCATCCACCTGGGCGACACCATCCTCGGCATCAAGGGCCGCGTGGGCTTCGAGGCGCCGGCCGCGCACCTGCTCATCACCTCGCACCGCGAGCTGGAGAAGCTGGTGCTGTCCGGCAAGCAGCTCTTCTGGAAGGAGACCGTGGGCAACCTCTACGGCTCGCTCTTGCACGAGGGGCACTTCTTTGACCCGCTGGTGAAGGACCTGGAGGCGTTCCTCAGCTCCTCGCAGGACCGGGTGACGGGCGAGGTGCGGCTGGTGCTGCACCCTCGCTCCATGGTGGTGGAAGGCGTGCGCTCGCCCTATTCGCTGATGGACGCGAAGGTGGCGACGTACGGAGAAGCGAACGTGTTGTGGACAGGCTCGGAGGCCGCTGGCTTCGCCAAGTTGTACGGCGTCGCGCAGATGCTCTCGCACCGGGCGAAGGGAGGCTGACATGAAGGTCTTCGTCGACAAGGTGGGAAGCGTCACCCGGAACCTGGGCCTGGGGCGCACCGTGCACCTCACGCCCGAGGTCAAGGCCGAGGAAGGCGCCGTCATCGCCATCCGCATCCACGGCGAGAAGACGGTCTACAACCAGCTCGAGGACGTCCACGGCCGCCTCGTCACGCTGCACGCGGGCGACATCATGGTGGGCGCGCTGGGTCACCGCAACGCGCTGCACGGCTACGAGGGCGTGGTGCCCGAGTCCGTCACCGTGGGCCAGCGGCTGCACGTGCTGAACATGGGCGGCGTCATCGGCAAGTGCACCTCGCACAACCCCGGCGTGGGCATGCCCTTCGAGGCGGAAGTGCTGGGCCAGGTGCTGGAGTTCCCGGAGCTGATGTCACGCAACGGGCAGCCCGCGCACGTGATGTCCGGCGCGCTCAAGGGCACCAACGTGGCGGTGAAGTGCCCCGTCGTCTACGTGGTGGGCACGTGCATGAACGCGGGCAAGACGTTCGCCGCCAGCGCCATGGTGCGCAGGCTGGCGCAGGCCGGATACCGCGTGGGCGGCGCGAAGCTCACGGGCGTGTCGCTGATGCGTGACACGCTGAGCATGCAGGACTCCGGCGCGGACGTGGTGATGGACTTCACGGACGCGGGCATCGTCTGCACGGGGCCTCGCACGGCGGCGCGAGTGGCGCGGGTGCTGTTCTCCGAGCTGGCGGTGTCCGACGTGGACGTCATCGTCGCGGAGACGGGCGACGGCATCATGGGCGAGTACGGCGTCCAGGCGATTCTGGCGGACCCGGAGCTCAAGGCGCTCGCGGGCGCGTGGGTGATGTGCGCCAACGACCCGGTGGGCGCGGCGGGCGGCGTGCGGCATCTGAAGGAGACGTACGGCATCGACGTGGACGTGCTGGCGGGACCGGCCACGGACAACGCGGTGGGCGTGCGCTTCGTGGAGCAAGTGGTTGGTGTGCCGGCGCGTAACGCTCGCGCGGACCCGGCGGCGCTGGGTGGTCTCATCCTGGAGAAGCTCTCGCCCAAGCTGGGCGCGGGGAGGAAGTCATGACGCGGGCGAACATCTACATCCTGGGGGCCTCCGGTTTCGGCGGAGGCGAGCTGTTGCGGATTCTCTCCGGGCACCCGGCGGTGGCCGGCATCCGCGTCGTGTCCCGGCACCACGCGGGCGAGCCCGTCCACAAGGTGCACCCGCACCTGCGCGGACTGGTGGACGCGAAGTTCGAGGCGGAGCCGGACTGGCGCTGGCTCGCGGACTCGCAGCAGCCCGTGCTGTTCAGCGCGCTGGGCCACGGCGAACTGGCCACCCAGTTCCTCGGCCTGGAGAAGAAGTGGGCCGAGGTGGGGCTCGCCGACCGCCTGCTGTTGGTCGACCTGTCCTCCGACTTCCGGCTGGACCACCCGGGGCGATACGCGGGCGCCTATGGCAAGCCGCACCCCGCTCCGGACCTGCTGGGCACCTTCACGTACGGCCTCACCGAGTGGAAGCGCGAGGAGATCAAGGGCGCCAGGCGCATCGCCAACCCCGGCTGCTTCGCCACCGCGGTGCAGTTGGCGCTCCTGCCCATCGCCGCCACGCCGGGCCTGGGCCTCCTGGCCGTCTCGGGTGTGACGGGCTCCTCCGGCTCCGGCTCGCTGCCGGGCGAGGGCACGCACCACCCGACGCGCGCGCATGACTTCCGCGCGTACAAGCCGCTGGAGCACCAGCACGAGGCGGAGGTCGAGGTCATGCTCGTGGCCCACGGCGCGCAGCGCCACCGGCTGGCCTTCGTGCCGCATTCGGCGCCCATGGTGCGCGGCATCTTCGCCACCGTGCAGTTCGAGTGGCCCGAGCACGGCGGCGCGGTGGTGACGCAGTCGCTGACGGACAAGTTCCGCCGCTACTACGAGGGCTCCAAGTTCGTCCGCATCGTCGAGGGCACGCCGCGCGTCGCCGCCGTCACCGGCAGCAACTTCTGCGACATCTCCGTGGCGACGAAGGGCCGCTCCGTGGCCGTCATGGCCGCGCTGGACAACCTGGTGAAGGGCATGGCCGGCCAGGCCGTGCAGAACTTCAACGTGTCCCTCGGCTTCCCCGAGGACACCGGGCTGCGTCAGGCCGCCTGCTACCCGTGAACGACGCCGCGCCCGCTCCGGGAGCCATGGAGCGGGCGCGGTGGCCCACGGCCTCTTTCGAGGCCTGGGTTAGAGGACGCGGGTGACGGTCAGCTGCGACACGCCTTGCAGCACGGACAAGCCCTCGGGGTTGATCAGGCAGGCCAGGTTCAACAGCGCTGACGTATAGGTAATCGTCCAGGTCACGGTGGAGCCGTAGAACTTCCCGTGCAGCACCGTGCCCACGTAGGCCACCACCGTCGTCAGCCCCCCGACGTTGATGCTGGCCTGGGTGTAGTCGAACCAGGACGTCTCCCCCGTGTTCCAGGTGATGGTGGCCTCGGCTTCGCTCGTGGTCAGCGGACTCGAACACGTGAGCCCTGTCTCGAGGGAGGGACCAGTCGGCCGCCGTACATCCTCAAGGACCACGTGAAGTCCGCCAAGGAGCGCTGGGAGGAGGCCTGCTTCGTCCCGGCCGGCGCCACCCGCGCGGACTTCGAGCGGACGTGCGCCAACCTCGTGGATGAGCGCGGTGAGCGCTTCGAGCGGGGCCTCGTCGTCCGGAAGTACCTGCCCCTCAAGGTCTACGGCAGGACGCCCACCGGCCCCGCGCACCTGGAGTTCCGCCTCTTCTTCGGACACGGCCGCCTGCTCGCGGCCGAGCCGTACCATGAGTTCGACGTCGAGGTGCCCGACTTCACCGCCTTCGAACCGCTGGGCCGCCGCATCGACTCACCCTTCTTCTCCCTCGACGTCGCCATGCTGGAGGATGGCGGCTGGGCCGTCGTCGAGGTGAATGACGGCGGCGTCTCCGGCTTGCCCCCGGGGTTGGACCCTCGCACGCTCTTCGAGCCCCTGGTGGGGGCCGGGTAGCCAGGCACCCGCTACTTCGAACCCACTTGAGAGCAACCGTCACGGCGCGCACCTGGGTTATGGTGCGCGAAGGTTTGACGTCAAAACAGGCAAGGAACGATGCACTTCGAATTGGCCTTCGTCCTCATCTTCGCAGTCGCGACCGCGGTGGCCATCGCGGCGCGGTACTTCAAGATTCCCTACACGGTGGCGCTGGTGGTGGCGGGGCTCACGTTGGGTGCGGTGCGCCTCTTCGAGCCGCCGCACCTCACCAAGGAGCTGCTCTTCGCCATCATCCTGCCGGGCCTCTTGTTCGAGGCGGCGTTCCACGTCGAGTTCCGCAAGTTCTGGAAGAACAAGCTGGCCATCCACGCCATGGCGATTCCGGGCGTGGCGGCCTCGGCGGGCCTGACGGCGCTCATCCTCTCGCAGTGGGTGGAGGGGATGAACGTGGTGACGGGCTTCGGGATGCTCCCGGCGCTGGTGTTCGCGGCGGTCATCGTCTCGACAGACCCGATTGCGGTGGTGGGGTTGTTCAAGTCGCTCGGCGCGCCCAAGCGCCTGCTCATCCTGGTGGAGGGAGAGAGCCTGCTCAATGATGGCACCGCCGTGGTGCTCTTCACGCTGGTGGTGGGGGTGGCGACGGGAGGTCAGTTCACCGTGGGCGGCGCGGTGATGGACTTCATCAAGGTCGCGGGCATGGGCGTGCTGGTGGGCAGCGCGGTGGGGTACGCGGCGGCGCGGGTCATCAAGCGCGTGGATGACGCGATGGTGGAAATCACCTGCACCGTCATCGCGGCGTACGGCTCGTTCGTCATCGCGGAGAACTTCCACTACTCGGGCGTCATCGCGACGGTGGTCGCCGGCATGCTGTGCGGCAACTGGGCCACGCACGAGGGCATGAGCCCCACCACACGAGTCGCGGTGGAAAGCTTCTGGGAATACTGGTCCTTCGCGCTCAACTCCGTGGTGTTCCTCCTCATCGGCCTGGAGGTGAACCTGTCGTCGCTGCTGGCGTCGTGGAAGCCGATTCTGGCGGCCTACGTGGCGGTCATCGCGGGCCGGGCAGTGGTGGTGTACGGCGTGTCCGCGCTGTTGAAGCTCACGAAGGAGCGCATGCCCTGGTCCTGGAGCGCGGTGCTCACCTGGAGCGGCCTGCGCGGCGCCATCTCCATGGTGCTGGTGCTCAGCCTTCCGGCGGACTTCGACCACCGCGAGCTGCTGGTGAACATGACGTTCGGAGTGGTGGTGCTGTCCATCGTCATCCAGGGCCTCTCCATGGCGCCGCTCCTGCGCAAGCTGGGCATCACCGGGCTGAAGGACGCGTACCAGGAGCAGTACGAGCTGGCGCGAGGCCGGTTGGGCGCCATCCACGCCGCGATGGCCGCGCTCGAGGCCCTGCGTCGCACGCGCGAGATTCCCGCTGACGTGCTGACCCAGTTGGAGAAGGACTACCAGGAGAAGGAGGGCGTGACGGAGAAGGAGCTCGCCCAGCTCAAGCAGCAGTCGATGCGCTTCCATGAGGAGGAGCACCAGGAGGCCGTCCGCCGCATGCTCATCGTGGAGAAGGAGTCGCTGCTCAAGGCATATCAGTCCGCCGCCATCGGCAAGGAGGCCTTCGAGCGACTCACGGCGGAGCTGGATGAGCGCATCGCTCACGCGGACGCCGCCGAGATGCACACGTCGTTGCCCGCCACGCCCATCACGCCCACGGGCGCCGTCGGGACCTGACGTCGGACGCACCTCGCGTCACGGGCGGCCTTCGCGGGCTCCTGTGACGCGGGCTCGGCTGGATTGGAGTGCTTCTCAGACCGCCGGCGGCTTCGAGGTGTCCGGAGCCTCTGTCTCCTCGGCGGAAAGGGATTGCTCGGGGAGGCGAATCACCGGGTCCGGGCGCTCCACTTCCGAGGGAGCCGCATGCACCGCGCTCGCGGTGGCGGCCCCAAGGGACTCCACCGCGGACATGGACGTGTCCACACGCGCTTCAGTGCTCGCGTGGGAAGCCGGGCCCGTGGCGGATGTGTCCATGCGCTCCTCGGTGGATGACGCGGGCGCCTGGATGGACGTGTCGACTCGGGCCTCGGTGGAGGGCGTGGGCGCCTGGACGGACGTGTCCACGCGGGCCTCCGCGGTGCTCTGGGCCTCGCGCTGCTCCAGGCGGGCCCCCCCCTGCTCCGCCGCGCGGAGGAACTCGTCGTACTCGCCCTTGCGCTCCTCGGCCTTGGATTGGGTCTTCTCGGATTGCTTCGCGGCGGCGGCCCTTCCCGCCTTCAGCGCGCGCGCACTGACGAAGATGCCCACGCCGAAGGCCATGACGTTCAACACCGAGCCCAGCCCTCCCAGCCACAGCGAGTCCGCCCCGCCCTGGACGAAGCCCAGCGCGAGGACGAAGGTGGCACCGGACACGGCCGCGCCAGCCGCCGTGTGCCAGGGCTTGAGCTCCATCACCCGGCCCGCGCCGTAGCAGAGCACCGGCAGCACACCGAGCAACCACACGTTCTCCAGCAGCACCGCCACCAGCACCTTCAACGGAACGAAGGGCAGCGCCTGCACGCGCAGGCTCAGCCGCAGCGTCAGCGACACGCTGAGGGCCGAGCCCAGGACGAGCGCGATGAAACCCAGTCCCACGATGAACTGGAAACGACGGATTCTGACGCGCAGCGGCTCGAGGACACTCGGCTTGGGGCTCACGGGCAGGCAGCCTACCCCAGTTCAGCCCTCGTCCTCGTCCACGTCCGCTTCACCGCCCTGCGTCCGAGGAGGCGGGCCCTCCGCGTAGAAGACCTCCTCCAGCACCAGCCCCTGGGGCGGCGCCGTCTGTCCCGCCAGCTTCCGGTTGCGCGAGGCCAGCACCTCCCCCACCC